>RFPW01000033.1 GCA_009925965.1 Betaproteobacteria bacterium | reverse complement strand
GCTCACATCAACGTTTGATAGCCTGAGCGTGGTTGACAATCTGGCACTCGCGTACTTTCGCGCCAGTCGACCACCGACCATCGCCTCCCTGCTGCTGACCCGCACCCGATCGTTTCACAGCCATCCGAAGATCCGCGAGTCCATTGAAACCTTTGACCTGAGCGGTATCCAGAATCGCCTGGTGCAGAGCCTGAGTCTGGGTGAAAAGCGCCGTCTGGAAATTGCGATGGCAGTCCTGGTGGATCCCGAAGTCCTGCTGCTCGATGAACCTCTGGCAGGGCTGGCCGAATCCGAGATCAAGGGGGTATTGGCTGTGCTGCGACGCCAGATCGGGCGCCAGACGATTCTGATCGTTGAACACAAGATTTCGCATATTCAGGATTTTGTGCAACGCCTGGTCGTCATGCATGAGGGGCGGGTGATCGCTGAAGGAGGCTATGAGGCGTGTCTGAATCATCCTGAGGTGCGTCGCAGCTATTGGCAGATCGATCCGGCAGAGGAGGCGCAGAATGTCTGAGCGCAAACCCTTGGCGCGTCGCCTCTCAGTCGAGGGATTGAACGTGTCACGCGGCGAGGCCCGCGTCCTCTTCGACATCCATCTGCATCTGGGTGCGAATGAAATTGTGTCGTGTGTCGGTCGCAATGGGGCGGGAAAGTCGACCTTGATGAAAAGCATCGCCGGTTTCCTTGCCGCCCAATCTGGCAGGGTCATGAGCGATGGCGTGACCTTGAACGGTTTGCCACCCTATGAGGTAGCCCGTCTTGGGGTGAAGTACGTCCCACAGGACAAAAAAGTGTTCTCCGACCTGACGGTGCGCGAGAACCTCGAGTTGGGCAGTTACGCCACCCAGGATCACAACTGGGACCCGACACTGACGTTTTTCCCCAAGCTCAAGGTCCTGATGGATCGTAAAGCCGGTTTTTTGAGCGGTGGTGAGCGGCAGATGTTAATGATCGGTCGGGCGATTCTGGGCAGCCCCAAGGTGCTACTTATCGACGAACCCACCGAGGGACTGGCACCCAGCATCGTCAGTCATCTCAAGCAGGTCTTTACGGAACTCAGCAAGAGCGCTGCGGTCATGATCGTTGAACAGAACTTGCCCCTTGTGTGTGCGATCTCGGATCGCGTGTATGCCCTGAAGGAAGGGCGCCTGGTGGCTGAACTGACCGAACGTGACCAGATGAAACCGAAAGTCTGCGAAGACCTTCTCTAGGACTGTAATGATGATGGCGACTTGGCGTTGGTGGCGAGGGATCCTGATCACCTTTGGCGTGTTGGCGGCAATGCGGTTCGTCCTGCCGTTGCCCTTCATGAACGAGGTCCTGATCTTCTCGATCTATACGATCGGCTGTAATTTTCTGCTTGGTCGAGTTGGGTTCATCTCCTTTGGGCAGCCAGCCTATTTGGCCATTGGCGCCTACGGGACGGCGTTTTATTTGTTTTATTTTGGAACGAACCCCTACCTTGGCATCCTGGTTGGACTTGCCGCAGGCGTCATTTTCGCCTTCATCGTTGGGCTGCTGTTTGTGCGCCTGCGCAGTGATTATTTTGCCCTCGTGAATCTGGCACTGGCGGTGATTGTTTTTTATATGTTTCAGAAGGTTCTCGCAGGGATCACCAAGGGTGACAACGGCCTCTGGTTCCTCACCAACATCGCTTCGACGCCGATCCTCAATCTGAGCCGACCCGCGGAGTTTTTTGTGTTCGTCATGCTCCTCGGTGTTGCGATCTGGGCGTTCTATAAGTATCTGGACGACACCGTATTTGGCGCCTGTTGTCTGGCGACCAAACTCAACGAGACGAAGCTTGAGTTTTTGGGCTACAGCAATTTTCGGATTCGACTGACTGCCTTCGTGATTGCTAATTCGACGACGGCCCTGGCGGGCTGTCTGTATGCAATCTACCTCGGCTTTGTGAGCCCCGAAATGACCAGCCCGGCGCGCACGGCTGATCCGGTCGTAGTCACTATTTTGGGCGGGGTAGGGAGCCTGTTAGGGCCTATTGTTGGGACTGTGGTTTACACCGGGTTGCGCGACGTGGCCAGCAAGTTCATTGGTAACTGGGAACTATTCGTTGGAATAATCCTTGTATTTATTATGATGAGTAATTCTGGCGGTTTGTATGGGTCGCTGGAGAAACTGCTCAACCGTTGGAAGAGGGTGAACGGATGAGTGCGCAACTCCTGATCTCAGGCGTGATATTCGGTCTGAGCCTGGCCAGCATCTATTTTTTGATCTCAGTCGGATTGTCGCTGTGCTTCGGACTCATGCGCATCATCAGTCTTGACCAGTTGTTGTACTACTCGGTGGGTGCCTTTCTGGCCTACACGGTGAGCACCCTGACGGGAAATTTCTGGCTCGGGCTGATCGCTGGAGTGGCCGTAGGGGTTATGCTGGCGCTAGCGGTTGAGCGACTCATCTTCAGGCGCATCTACGAACGCGAACTCACCTTCAGCATGATTACGTCGTTTGGCATCTTGCTGGGCGGCATTGGTGCAATCAAGGGGATCTGGGGGGTCGTCCCCAAGCCCGTGCCCGTCCCGTTTGACAACCAGATCAGCTTGTTCGGGACTGACATTCCGGTGTACAGACTGTTGGTGGTCGTACTGGCCGGTTTGGTTTACGGCGGTATCTGGTTATTTCTTAACCGCACTATCATCGGCAAGGCGATCCGTGCCGGTATCGAAGATATGGAGCATGTGGAAGGACTGGGGATCAACGCGGCTCGGCTCTTCACAATTACCTTCGTGCTTGCTGGTGCCCTGTCGGCTTTGGCGGGTGGTCTTTACGCGCCGCTTATCATGGTTGATCCCCACATGGGGCTTGAGGTACTGGCCTTCGTTTTTATGGTGGTCATCATCGGCGGACTTGGGAGTATCAAGGGAACCTTGTACTCCTCGCTACTCGTTGGGCAGGTGGTGTCGATCGGTTCGCTGATCTACGCCCCGCTCGCCGTTATGGCTCCATTCGCGATGATGTTGCTGATTTTGCTGGTTCGCCCTACAGGGCTGTTTGGCGCAGCGCTTGCCAAGTAGTTTTAGCGGCCCCATGTCGGAGTTGAAGGGGCGGGCACCTGTTCGCGGTACCAGTTCGAGATCGCCTGCCCGGTCCAGATTTGGGCGCCCGATGAACCCTGGATATGGTCAAGCAGTTTTTCGAAGTAATCGATGCGGTGCGGAACGCCGGTGACATATGGGTGAACGCTGATCGCCATTACGCGCGGGTGGGTTGCGCCTTCGCGCCATAGTCGGTCGAACTGATCGATCCCGCGCATCAACATCTCCTCCGAGCGGTTCTGCTGCAGGAGCATCATTGGAATGTCATTGATTTCGACGGTGTAGGGCACCGACAGGACCGGTCGGGGGTTCGCATGGATCCAGACCGGCTGATCATCAAGTACCCAGTCCGCCACGTATTCGATTCCGGCTTGGGATAAGTGGTCGATGGTGGTCTCGGTTTCGGTCAGGCCAGGGCTCTCCCAGCCGACCGGCGCAGTCCCGGTGAACGATTTGATGGCGTCAATGGTGGCCTGAATCGATTCAAGCTGATCGGGAAGTTTGTGCATCGGGCCCTGCAGATAGCCGTGCCCCATAAATTCCCAGTCGAGTTTTTGGGCCGCTTCGGCGATGCGTGGATAAGTCTTGCAGACCAGTCCATTGGTTGCCATCGTTGGCGTGATCCCGCGCTTATGGAGTGCCTCCAGAATCCGCCAGAAACCGACCCGCATCCCGTATTCGTGCCATGCCCAGTTGGGTAGGTCGGGCTGAAGTGGTTGTCCCATTGGTGGACTCAGGACCGTGCGCGGCATGGCGCGCTCGATCGTCCAGTGTTCGACGTTGACAATAATCCAGACGATCACACGGCCGTCGTTGGGCACACTCAGACGGGGACGGTCGACGATGGCGCTGTACGGAACGCGGTCGCTAAGCAGGTGATTCATGGTGCGGTTGTTTTCGAGGTTGGACGATCAACGTCATCGGGAAGGTACATTGTGGCTCAATCAAGTGTTTCAAATGTTGGGGATCGAGTGATGGATGCGATAAACAAGATGGCACCGAGTCCGGATCGACAGCCAGTCAAGCCGGTTCGAGTGGGCGTGGTTGGCTATGGTTGGTGGGGGCAGGTCATTAGTCGCCATCTGGCCTCAAGTTCTCTTTTTGCCCTGCATGCAGTTGCAGAATCTGCCACCTCAGTGCGCGAACAACGCGCTGGCGACGCGCAGGCGATGGGGTTTGAGTTCGTTTCGGATGCGGACGAGCTCACCGCGCGGTCCGATCTCGATGCTGTGGTGTTGTGTACGCCCCATCAGAGCCATGCGCAGCAGATCGTTATGGCGGCGCGGGCTGGCAAGCACGTGTTCTGCGAGAAACCCTTGTGCCTGACGCTCTCGGATGCGCAGCACGCGATCACTGAATGTGAGCAGCGCAACCTGGTGTTGGGCATCGGACACGAACGACGCTTCGAGCCTGCGCTGATCGCTCTGCGCCGCGAAATCGCCGAAGGGGCTCTTGGAACGATTCTCCAGATTGAAGCGAATTTCAGTCAGGACAAGTTTTTTGCTCTGCCTCCCGATAACTGGCGGCTCAGTCAACGTTTTGCACCCGTAGGGCCCCTGACGGCGACTGGAATTCACCTGGTCGATCTGGCCGTGGCCATCCTGGGTTGCCCCGAAGCGGTCTGGGCGCGACTCGCTACGCGGGGTTCCCAGTTTGAAAATGGCGACACGCTGGGCGTGATGATGGCGTTTCCTGGCGGTGCGAATGCGCTGATCAGCGCGATCCTGGCGACCCCGTTTGAAGGTCGATTTGCTGTTTATGGATCGAAAGGTTGGGTTGAGGTTCGCGACCGAACGCACCCCGAGCATCCGACCGGGTGGGATGTCACTCGCGCGCTGCGCGGAAAGCCGCGGGAGTCCCAGTTTTGGGAACCTTATCCGGCCGTGTCGGCCAATCTGGAAGCCTTCGCGAAGGCGATTCAGGGGGTCGAGCCCTATCCAGTGAGTGCGACCGAGATGCTGGCAAACGTCGCCAGTCTCGAGGCGATCATGAAGTCGGTCGACACCGGCGGCCTCGAGCGCGTGCTGCCCGTGGTCTTAGGATGATGGAACGCATTGACGTGACGCCATTGCCAAAATGTCAGGACGGGGCAATCACTCGCGGCCGTTTGGCCGGACAGGCACGCGAGCAGCAGATCGTGCAGGAGGCAGTACGCTTTTTTGCGGAACTTGGTTTCGGTGGCGATACCCGCCAACTGGCCCGTCGGCTCGGCGTGACCCAGTCGTTGATCTACAAATACTTTCCGAATAAAGCCGCCCTGATCGATCGGGTGTACGAGGAGGTTTATCTGGGTCGCTGGGATCCCTATTGGGAAGTCGTGATTCGTGACCGTACGCTCGCGCTTGAAGATCGGCTGACGCGTTTGTATGTCGCTTATGCGCAGGCGGCATTGACCTGGGATTGGGTTCGAATCTTCATGTTCTCCGGATTGCGCGGCGAAACGATCAATCAGAACTATCTGAATATGCTGCGCAATCGAATTCTTGAGCCGATTGCCGTGGAATTCCGCCACGAACTCGGGCTTCCAATGGTCGAGGAGGTGCCGTTTCAGGTGGCTGAGATTGAACTCATCTGGAGCATCAATGCCCGGGTTTTTTATTTTGGCCAGCGTCAGTGGATTTTCGATGTTCCGCTCGAGGCGCCGGTTGAAGAAATGATTGCACTGACGATTCGGCATTTTGTCGCTGGAGCGCGGGTGGTATTGCCTAATCTGATTAAGGAGGCGCCAAACGAGAGCAGACGCATGCTAAAGTGATCAAATGATCACCCAGGCCCCACCCTTTGATTCCCGTGATTTGCGCACTGCGTTAGCTAGTTTTGCAACCGGTGTTACCGTGGTCACCTCGCGGGGTGCAAATAATCGCAAGGTGGGGGTCACGGCGAACTCGTTTGGCTCCGTGTCACTGGTGCCCCCCATTGTTTCCTGGAATCTGGGTCTGAAGTCACCGAGCCTGGCGGCGTTCGATGAGGCGGGACGATTCGTCATCAACGTCCTTGCATTTGACCAGCAGCATTTATCGACTCAGTTCTCGAGCAAAACCGCTGATCGATTTGCAGGGGTGCCAATTGACGAGGGATTGGAGGGTTTGCCCGTCCTGCGTGGTTGTACCGCCGTGATCGAGTGTCGAACGATTGACCGTCTTGAATTGGGCGACCACGTTTTGTTTTTGGGGGCAGTCGAGCAATACCGCTATCAAGGTACTGAGCCACTGCTATTTTGTCAGGGAGTGTATCTCCCCGGATTTTCGAACCGACAACCTGCATGAAATACAGCACCTTCATGATGCCAATCCATCCCCCGGGTCGCTCCGTCGGGGAGACCTTACGAGAGGATCGCGAGGCGGTTATTCTCGCCGATCGCCTGGGTTTCAGTGAGGCCTACGTCGGTGAGCATGTGACCGACGCGGCGGAGACCGTCACTTCGTCGATGATTTTTCTCGCCAGCCTGATTGCCGAAACGCACCAGATCAAACTCGGTACCGGCACTCTCAATTTGCCTAATTCGCATCCCGCGGCGATCGCCGCACAGGCAGCGATGCTCGATCACCTGCTGCAGGGGCGCTTTATTCTCGGTATCAGTCCAGGTGGTCTGATGTCAGATGCCGAGGTCTTCGGCAGTTTCGGCAAAGACCGTAACGCCATGTTCGTCGAATGTATCAACACGGTATTGAAAATTTGGGAGTCCGATCCGCCCTACAACATTGACGGGCAGTTCTGGAACGTCTCGGTCGCCAGGACCATGATTCCCGAGATTGGTCAGGGCTTCATCATGAAGCCGTTTCAGCGCCCTTATCCCCCGATCGTCGGTACGGCAGTCGCGCCTTATTCCAAGGGGGTGACCGAGATGGCCAAAAGGGGCTGGCAGCCGATTTCGGCGAACTTTCTGATGCCCGAGTGGGTGAAGACGCATTGGGCCAGTTATTCCGAAGGTCGCGAAACGGTCGGCGCCAAAGCGAGTCCATCTGAGTGGCGAGTGGCGAAGAGCATTTTTGTGGCGGATGACGAAGCGACCGCGCGCCGCTATGCGCTCGAGTCCAGTGGTCCCTATCATTTCTACTTCAAGCAACTGATTCGCAAGCTGGTGGTGGGTGGTGGTCGCAGCAACCTTTTCAAAACCGACCCCGAAATGCCCGACAGCGCGGTCACCCCGGATTACGTTCTCGGGCGCCTCGTGCTCGCCGGAACCGTCAATTCGGTGGTCGATCAGATCCTGGCCTTCCGCGAGAACATCGGTGACTTCGGCCAACTCCTCTATGCGTGCCATGACTGGATGGACCCCGCGTTGGGCAAACGCTCGATGGAGTTGTTTGCGACTGAGGTCATGCCGCGCGTGAACGCGGCCATTGGCCGGGCTTAACGCGATGCGCGAACGCTTTGGTCCGGGCGAACGTGTTGGTCTGCTTGGCCTTGGCATCATGGGCAGTGCGATTGCACCGAATCTTCTAAAGGCAGGATTCGCGGTGGTTGGTTTTGATCCCGACCCGATCAGCCGCGAACGTTTGCGCACTCTTGGTGGCAGCCCGGTCGATTCCCCATTTGCCGTTGCTCAGGCCGCTGAGGTTCTGATCAGCCTTCTGCCGAGCCCGCAAGCGTTGAATGAAGTGATTCAGGGCCCAGAGGGGCTGCTCGCGTCGGGTTGCAGCGGTTTGATCCTGATCGAATCGAGCACACTAGCGATCGCCGACAAACTGGCAGCGCAAGCCGCGGGTGCGCACGCTGTGGTGATGCTCGATTGCCCTTTAAGCGGTACCGGCGCCCAGGCCGCCAATAAGGATCTGGTGGTGTATGCCAGCGGGGATACTGCCGCAATCGCAAGCTGTCGTTCTGTTTTCGATGGATTTGCGCGTTCTCATCATGATCTTGGCGTGTTTGGTAATGGCAGCAAGATGAAGTTCGTGGCCAATTTGCTGGTCGCCATCCACAACGTTGCGGCGGCCGAGGCGATGGTGCTTGGAATGAAATCAGGGCTCGATCCGCAAACGCTCTACCAGGTGATCGCGGATGGTGCCGGAGGGTCGCGGATGTTTTCAGTGCGCGGGCCTCAGATGGTGGCGGATCACTACGAACCGGCGACGATGAAGATCGACGTCTGGCAGAAAGATATGAAAATCATCGCCGATTTCGCGGCGTCGATGAGCAGTCCTACACCGTTGCTTGAGGCCTGTGCGCCGATTTACACGGCTGCGGTTGCGCAAGGGCGAGGACATCAGGATACGGCCGCGGTTTGTGCCGTTTTGGCTGATCTGGCCAATGTACGACGAGGAGTGATTGCATGACGACTATCCAACTTGCCCAGGCCGATGCGATTGCGGATGCGGTTCTGGCGCACGGGCGGTCCCTGAAATTTCAGCCATTGACCGTTGCGATTCTCGATGCGGGCGGACATCTGGTTGTGCTCAAGCGCGACGATCATTCGAGCCTGCTCCGTCCCGAAATCGCGACCGGAAAGGCCTGGGGGGCACTGGGACTGGGTTTTGGTGGCCGCGAACTCGCGCGCCGAGCCGAGCGCTTCCCAGCGTTTTTCACCGCCTTGAATGCGATGTCGAGCGGGCGGATGGTGCCGGTCGCAGGCGGTGGACTGATACGCGATGCGGCCGGTTCGATTCTGGGGGCCATCGGCGTCAGCGGTGACACCTCAGACAACGACGAGCGTTGTCTGATACCGGCTGTCGCCTCGCAGGGCTTGATTGCCGACGTTGGTGATCAACTCGCTTAGATCGCCATCATCATGAGCTCGATGTTCATGGCGCAAATAATCACCATCGAGTACAGCCACTCACCCTGCTAATCCAGGCTGCCAAATGTGGTCTTGGGACGGTGTTGCCGGTTGAAGGCTCCCCCGAGCGGGGGATCAGCAATCCGAATCAGCGCGCGTTATCGTGCGCACCAAGTTGATGCGGACAACCTGATGCTCGCGATTTTTGGCCCCCTCACCGGCGCCGCCAAATCGGCCTTGAATGAGCCACTGAAGCGGGTGTTGCACCAGCACGGTGAATTCTGCTCAAAGGAGAGCAGCCCGTCCACCTTGGCATGAAGGATGCTCGATGGCGAGCCATAGCGACTTCTCTGTCGAGTCGTGGCTCTGTCTATCGAGGATTTTGATGTCTGCATTTGACGATCCCTTCGATCCGTATGTTCGTCTTGGCGCCTGCGCTTGCGGCCGACACCGGGATGAGGCCGAGCATCAAGCGGCGGCTCCCAGGTTGGAAAACGTTGGGGCAGTCGATGCACTTCGCTCTGCTCCAGTCACGGATGTCGACGCGCTCCACCGGCGGGTGATCCAGTCAGCCGTCATGCGCGCGATATTCCCACGTGATCAAGAGCGAAGAAATTTCTTGCGTGCAGTCGGTCGCACCAACGCGATGGCTGCGATCTCGTCCGTTTTGCCTCTCGGGGCCATTGAAGCCTTTGCGGCAGAAAAGACGGGCACGATCGAGAAACGCGAGCTCAAAGTCGGCTTCATCGCGATTACATGTGCGAGCCCCCTGATCATTGCAGAACCATTGGGTTTCTATGCACGTGAGGGCTTGCAGGTCTCAATGGTCAAGACGGCCGGGTGGGCCCTGATTCGCGACAAGGTGATCAATCGGGAATACGACGCCAGTCATATGCTTGCTCCGATGCCCATCGCGATGTCGATCGGAGTCGGTTCGGCCCCGATCCCGACGAACGTGATGACGATTCAGAACATCAACGGTCAGGCGCTGACGCTCGCGCTCAAGCACAAGGAGAACCGAAGCCCGGCTAACTGGAAGGGGTTCAAGTTTGCGGTTCCGTTCGAGTTTTCAATCCATAACCTGCTGTTGCGCTACTACCTCGCTGAGGCGGGGCTGGATCCCAATCGTGATGTGCAGATTCGGGTCGTTCCGCCTGCTGAAATGGTGGCAAATTTGCGCGCCGGTAATCTCGACGGATTCCTTGGCCCCGACCCGATTAACCAGCGGGCGGTCTTTGATGAAGTGGGCTTCATTCATCTGCTTTCACGTGAAATCTGGGATGGGCATCCCTGTTGTTCGTTCGGCATCCCGAGCGACTTCATCACGCAGAACCCGAATACCTTTGCTGCGCTTTATCGTTCCATCCTCAAGTCCGCTGCGATGGCACGCGACCCCAAAAATCGACCGATCATGGCGGAGGTTTTGTCCCCTGCCAATTACCTTAATCAGCCCAAGGCCGTCCTTGAACAGGTTTTGATTGGTCGCTTTGCCGATGGCTTGGGCAATGTCCGGAACGTCCCCGAGCGGGTCGATTACGACCCATTTCCCTGGTACTCGATGGCCGTCTGGATCATGACTCAGCTCAAACGCTGGGGGTACCTCAAAGGAGATGTCCGCTACCGCGAGATCGCCGAGAAAGTTTATTTACTGACCGATGCGCGCAAGACAATGGCACAGCTTGGTATGAACCCGCCCAAGGAGAACTACCGCAAGTTCTCGGTGATGGGACGTGAATTTGATCCAGCCAAGCCCGATGCCTACCTTGAGAGCTTTCCGATCAAGAAAGTCGCGGCCTAAAGCAAAGGGCGAGGAGCGTGCTTTCGAACGGACTTTCGAACGGGTTGACTCGAGCGGATCGCTGGACGGCGGCCGTTCTCTCGGTTCTCCTGTTTGCACTCTTTATCGGGGTCTGGCAACTGGCTACTGCGCCCGCGATTTCGGCTACCAGTGGCCAATCGAAGGCTGTCGATGCCGAGTATGCGCAGTTGATGGGGAAGTCCAAGTCGGCCTCGGGGTTTCCGCGTCCGGTCGACGTAGGTCGGGCGTTTGTTCAGCATCTGAGCGACCCCTTTTATGATCGAGGCCCAAACGACAAGGGGATTGGGATTCAGGTTGCCCATTCTTTGGGCCGAGTTGCGCTCGGGTTTGGGCTTGCGCTAGTGCTTGCGGTGCCCCTTGGTTTCGCGATCGGTATGTCACCGCTGATCTACCGCGCGCTGGATCCTTTCATCCAGATTCTCAAACCGATATCACCCCTCGCCTGGATGCCGATTGCGCTCTACACGCTGAAGGATTCGACGATCTCAGGCGTCTTCGTGATCTTTGTCTGTTCGATTTGGCCGATACTGATCAATACCGCTTTTGGGGTCGCCTCGGTTCGACGGGATTGGCTCGCTGTGGCCGCGACCCTTCAGGTCAGACCGTTGCGTCGAGCGCTGGAGGTCATCTTGCCAGCGGCTGCACCAACGATTGTGACCGGGATGCGGATCTCGATGGGGATTGCCTGGTTAGTCATCGTCGCTGCAGAAATGTTGGTGGGCGGGACCGGTATTGGTTATTTCGTTTGGAATGAATGGAACAACCTGGCGCTCCCCAATGTGATCTTCGCGGTCACGATGATTGGATTTGTTGGGATGATCCTGGATCATCTATTTGGTCGTCTGCAACGCTGGGTGACCTGGGTCGAATGAATTTGCCGTTTCTGCGAATTGAGGGGCTCATGAAGCGCTTCCCGTCGCCCGACGGTAAGCCTGCCCGGCCTGTGTTCGAGGGTCTGAGTTTTGATATCGAGCGTGGCCGGTTTGTCTGCATCATCGGGCACTCGGGCTGCGGCAAGACCACCATCCTGAATGTGCTCGCGGGACTCGAGGTTCCGACCTCAGGGAACGTCTTTCTTGCGGGACGCGAACTCAGCGGGCCGTCCCTGGATCGCGGCGTTGTGTTTCAAAGCCACGCTCTTATGCCCTGGTTGACGGTGCGCGGCAATGTGAGCTTTGCCGTTCGTTCTCGGCACCCTGACTGGAGCCGTGCCCGGGTCGATTCGCATGTCGAGCGCTATATCCACATGGTCGGTCTGACACACGCGCTTGATCTCAAGCCGGCTCAGTTGTCGGGCGGCATGCGCCAGCGGGTCGGGATCGCCCGGGCATTTTCG
Organism: Betaproteobacteria bacterium; assembly: GCA_009925965.1. Taxonomy (GTDB): domain Bacteria; phylum Pseudomonadota; class Gammaproteobacteria; order Burkholderiales; family Burkholderiaceae_E; genus RFPW01. The sequence continues at coordinate 3,706 of RFPW01000033.1, read as the reverse complement.
ATTGAGCCCAAGATGCTGTTGCTCGACGAACCATTTGGCGCGCTCGATGCTTTGACGCGCGGAACCATTCAGGAAGAGCTGCGCGCGATTGTTCGGGCAACCGAGCAGACCGTATTCATGATTACCCATGATGTGGACGAGGCGATTTTGCTGGCCGACGAGGTGCTGTTGATGAGCAATGGGCCCGGTGCCCGGATCGCTGAAATCGTCGAAATCACGCTGCCCACGGACCGTACTCGCGAATCGCTTCATCACGATCCCCAGTACTACCGGATCCGAAACCATTTGGTCGACTTTCTGGTACGCCGCTCGAGAGAGCTCTCGAGCCCCAGTGAGACGCAGTTCGTTCCAGCCGGCTGGCGACCTCCCCGGGTGCAGCCCGGACTCGATCCGATTTCTTGACCCTGATCGCATTTCAATTGCCGTTCAATTTAGACTCGGAGCCCATATGAACCGACATGACGTCACCGAAATGATTGTTGCAGCCAAGATCGAGAAGGGACTCAGCTGGGTCTCAGTCGCCGAAGCAGTTGGTGCCAGCAAAGAGTGGGTGACTGCGGGATGCCTCGGACAGATGACGTTCACGGCGGAGCAGGCGACGGTCGTGGGGCACTTATTCGACCTTCCACCGATGGCGGTCAAACTGCTTCAAGTGGTGCCGTATAAGGGTTCGCTACCGAGTCAGGTCCCCACGGATCCGCTGATTTACCGGCTCTACGAGCTCGTGAGTGTCTACGGTACGACCATCAAGTCACTGATCCACGAAGAATTTGGCGACGGCATCATGAGTGCGATCGATTTCTCGATGGACATCACGCGCGAGCCAGACCCCAAGGGGGACCGAGTCCATATGGTCCTGAGCGGAAAGTTCTTGCCGTACAAGACCTACTGAGCCGAATGTCTGGAGTCGGCGCTCACTCAGATGGCGGGCCGGCTCGCTGTTGCCTGGCCCGAAAGAGCGCGTCAAGCGTGATTTTTCGGACTTCCAATTTGCTCTTCTCGATAAGTGCGCGCAGGGTCCAGCCGGGCACGCTCTAGCTCGCTTCAAGCCCCGCCCGACAGGGGCTTTTTTTTGACCTCACAGTTTCGTAAATATGGTGAGCAGGCGCGTCATACTGTCGTAACATGATTCAATAAGATTCGCGCTGGGCTAAAGCGCCTCGTGCTTGGCGTGAATCGAGCGCTTTGACTCTCCCAAGTAGACATTGACCCTTGATGCAATTCCCACGCGCCAGCGGTGTGCTGCTTCACCCCACTTCGTTGCCCGGCCCCCACGGCAGCGGCGACCTCGGGCCTTCGGCATACCATTTTGTCGACTGGCTGGTGGCGGGTGGGCAAAGCCTTTGGCAGATGCTGCCACTCGGTGGCGTTGGTCTGGGCAATTCTCCCTACATGAGCAGTTCGGCCTTTGCCGGCAACCCGCTGCTCATCGACCTGGCCGACCTGCACCGGCAGGGCTGGCTGGCTGCCGATGCACTGGCGCCGGCCCCGGGCTTGAGCGATCAGGCGGTGAATTTCGAGCCCATGATCGCCTTTCGTATGAGCGTGCTGGCATCGGCTGCAGCGGGGTTTGAAGCCCGTGCCGGTGCGGCGGATCGCGAGGATTTTGCAGTCTTTTGCCAGCAGCAGTCTGCCTGGTTGGACGACTACGCCCTGTTCATGGCCCTGCAGGCGCAGCACCCGGACCGGGCCTGGAACGAGTGGGCTCAGCCCCTGGCCCGGCGCGAACCCGCAGCCCTTGCGCGGGCACGCCTGGCCTTGGCTGAGACCTGCAGGTTCTGGCAATTTTGCCAATGGGTGTTTTTTCGTCAATGGCGTGGGTTCAAGGCCTATGCCAACGACCGTGGCGTACGCATCGTCGGTGACATTCCGATTTTCATCGCTCACCAAAGTGCGGAGGTCTGGGCCCGCCCTGAATTGTTTCAGCTCGATGAGGCGGGTTGCCCCACCGTGGTTGCGGGCGTGCCGCCCGACGGCTTCAGCGCGACCGGCCAGCGCTGGGGTAACCCGCTGTACCGCTGGCCCGCCCACGAGTCCGAGCATTTCCGCTGGTGGGTCGCACGGATTCAAAGCACTTGCGCTCTGGTCGATCTGGTGCGGCTGGATCACTTCCGGGGTTTTGAGAGTTGCTGGGAGATTCCGGCCAGCGAGCCCACTGCGATGCATGGGCACTGGGCGGCCGCCCCCGGGGATGATTTGTTGAGTGCTGCAGCTCGTACCATCGGCACATTGCCGATCATTGCCGAGGATCTGGGGGTCATCACCCCAGCTGTTGACGGGCTGCGCCAGCGCCATGGCCTGCCCGGCATGCGGGTGCTGCAGTTCGCTTTCAGCCCTGAGCAGGACGCTGGTTCGCGCTACCTGCCGCACCAGTACACGACCGATAGTGTGGTCTACACCGGTACCCATGACAATGACACCAGCCTGGGTTGGTGGCAGACCCTGCCCGAGGCGACCCGCCAGCACGTGCGCGACTACCTGGCTTGCGACGGCCACGATATCGCCTGGTCCCTGATCCATGCCGCCTGCGCCAGCGTCGCTGGCATGGCGATCTACCCGATGCAGGATGTACTCGGTCTGCCGGGCCAAGACCGCATGAACCGGCCGGGCGTGGGGGAGGGCAACTGGACCTGGCGTTTTCAGTGGGCTCAGGTCGGTCCGGAGCCGGCACAGCGCCTACGCCAACTCACGCAACGCTACGGCCGACTGGGCCCACTCACCGGGTCAGCAGATGCTGCACGCTGAGGACATCGCCGCGCTGATGGGCGCCCGACACCCGGACCCCTGCGCCGTTCTGGGCATGCAAGAGCGCGACGGGCAGCTCTGGGTGCATGCCCTCTTGCCCGAAGCGCTGGGCGTTGACCTGCTCGACCGCACCACCGGTCGCAGTGTGGCGGGCCTGCAGCGGCTGGCTGGTAGCGAGGTCTTTGGCGTCCGGCTGGCCCGGCGCCGTCGTCGATTTGACTACCTGTTGCGTGTGCAGTGGCCTGGCCTGCCTGACCAGGCCCACCCGGCGGGAAGACCCCTACCGGTTCGGCATCGTGCTGGGCGAGCTCGACCTCTGGCTGCTGGCTGAGGGCACCCACCGTCGTCCGCACCAGTGCCTCGGCGCCCATCCGCGCGACCTGCAATCGGTGGCCGGGGTCAGCTTTGCGGTCTGGGCCCCGAATGCTCAGCGCGTATCGGTGGTGGGGCCTTTCAACGCCTGGGACGGCCGCCGCCACCCCATGCGCTTGCGGCGCGAGTGCGGCATCTGGGAGCTGTTTGTGCCCGGCCTTGGCGTGGGCGAACTCTACAAATTTGAAATCCGGACCCACGCGGGTGAGCTGCTGCTTAAGGCTGATCCCTTTGCCTTTCGATCTGAGCTGCGGCCCGGCACCGCCAGCATCGTGCAAGGCCTGCCGCCGGTCACTCCCATGCAGCCGGAGCGGGCAAAGGCAAACGACTTCGACCAACCAATCAGCATCTACGAGGTACATCTGGGGTCCTGGCGCAAGGCCGATGGCTGGCGTTGGCTGAGCTACCGGGAACTGGCCGACACCCTGGTGCCCTACGCCCGGGACATGGGTTTCACCCACCTGGAGCTGATGCCGGTCAGCGAGCACCCCTTTGACGGCTCATGGGGCTACCAGCCGGTGGGCCTGTATGCCCCGACGGCGCGCTTTGGCACGCCAGAGGACTTCCGGCACTTTGTCGATGCCGCCCA
>RFPW01000320.1 GCA_009925965.1 Betaproteobacteria bacterium | reverse complement strand
TATTTCATTACGATGCAGTACTGGATGGGCGGGTCAGACGTCAATGTCTTGAATATGATTCGTCACGTTGTGGACCGCGGCGCCGACGGCCCACGCAAATTATTGCGCGGCAAGATCAAGGCTGAGCCGCCGGTGGAGTACCCCGAGGTTGGGGTCTATCACCCCAAAATGTCTGGGAAATTTAGCGACTCAGCGGAGTCGCTGCCGGCCCCCTCTACAGGTGCAACGGGAGGTGCCTCGAAAGGCACGGTCGGCGTGTTGCTCCTGCGCTCGTATCTCCTGTCCGGGAATGCCGGTCATTACGATGGCGTAATCGCCGCGCTCGAAGCGCGTGGACTTCGCGTGATTCCAGCCTTTGCCGCCGGACTTGATTCCCGCCCCGCCATCGAATCATTCTTCTATCAGAACGGCCAGGTCGCTGTGGATGCGGTCGTATCACTGACTGGGTTTTCCCTTGTTGGTGGCCCAGCCTATAACGATGCCAAATCAGCACAAGAAGTCCTTTCCCGCCTTGATGTGCCATATGTTGCCGCGCATCCGGTTGAGTTCCAAACGCTGGATCAATGGGGTGGATCGGATCGGGGACTGCTACCTGTCGAAAGTACGATCATGGTTGCGATCCCCGAACTCGACGGATCGACCGGGCCGATTGTCTTTGGCGGTCGCCCCGGCGCGCCAGGCGTGACCTGCACGGGCTGCCATCATGCCTGTACCTTTAGCGCCTTAGATACCGCGCAAGATATGCACTCGTGCCCAGAGCGGGCAAGCATGCTGGCGGCACGAGTCAGCAAACTGGTGACCCTCAAACGCAGTGAGCGCCGGGACCGAAAAGTTGCGATCGTGCTGTTCAATTTCCCACCAAATGCCGGAAACATCGGTAGCGCCGCCTACCTCTCGGTTTTTGAATCATTGATGAACACCCTGGGTGGCATGCAGCGCCAGGGGTATCAGATCGACATGCCCGAAAGCGTGGATGAGCTGCGCGAGTCGGTACTCCAAGGCAACGCCGCGCAGTACGGTTCTGACGCCAATGTCCACACCCTGATTCCCGCGAATGATCACGTCAGGCGTGAGCGCTGGCTCAAAGAGATCGAAGCGCAATGGGGGCCCGCTCCGGGCCGCCAGCTCAGCAATGGCAGTTCGATTTTTGTTCTGGGCAAACAGTTTGGCAACGTGTTGGTTTGCGTCCAACCTTCGTTCGGCTACGAAGGCGATCCGATGCGTTTGCTGTTCGAGAAAGGCTTGGCCCCAACCCACGCTTTCTCGGCCTTCTATCGCTATCTGAGAGAAGATTTCCAGGCGAGCGCGGTCCTTCATTTTGGAACTCACGGTGCGCTGGAGTTTATGCCGGGCAAACAGAGCGGGATGTCCGGAGCCTGCTGGCCTGACCGTCTGATTGACGATCTACCCAATATCTATCTGTACGCATCGAACAATCCGTCCGAAGGCGCTATTGCCAAACGGCGGTCGGGCGCGACCCTCATCAGTTATCTGACGCCGCCGGTCGCCCAGGCAGGTTTGTACAAAGGCTTAAATGATCTTAAATCGTCTATCGATCGCTGGCGCACTCAACCAGCTGATTCCGCCGACCGGCCAGAACTGGCAAGCCTAATACAAGCACAGGCTGCGGAACTTAATCTTTGCGAAGCCGAGCCGCTCTGGAACATCGTGAGCCATGGCGAGGCAGACGAGCGCGTTAGAGCGCTTGGCGATCAGATTCTGGAATTGGAATACACACTTATTCCGCACGGACTGCATGTCACAGGGCGACCTCTCTCACCCGCTGAACGGGTCGATATGTTGCTGTCGATGGCTGACTCATTCCATTCCATGCAGCTGGAGCGTACGACGGTCGAAGCGATCGTGACTGGCCAAACCGCTGAGAAGGCGCTGCGTATCGCAGGCATCGCGAAGAACGAAACCACACTCGCCATGATGGAAGCCTTGGCCGATGCCAATGCCAAGCTCAGCGTTGACACCGAGGTGAATGCGCTTCTGCACGCGCTCGATGGTGGCTATATCGCACCCGCACCCGGCGGCGATCTGCTGCGCACACCTGACGTACTGCCCACAGGTCGTAATATCCATGGCTTTGACCCGTTCTGCATTCCTAGCACCTTTGCCGTGCGCGATGGCGCAAAACAAGCTCAGATTTTG
>RFPW01000319.1 GCA_009925965.1 Betaproteobacteria bacterium | reverse complement strand
GGCGGCCGAAGCGCTCGAAGCGGTTGCCCATGGTGATGCCGCATCGTCCAAAGTGGTCGGGCGCCGGATCGAACAATTGGCGCTGCCCAAGAGCGCCATGATCGGCGCACTCGTGCGTCGTGATCCCGATGGCTCTTCGCGGGTCATCATGGCCCACCACGATACGGTGATCGAGAGTGATGACCACGTCATTGTTTTCTGTGACGATCGCAAACACGTCCCGGCGGTCGAGAAGCTGTTCCAGGTGAGCGTCGGATTTTTTTGATGGCGGGCGCTGACCGATTGCTGGCGATGGTGCGGGTGCTGGGCGTGTTGTTGTTTCTGTTTGCGCCTACCTTTCTCTTGCCGTTGGGCTGGTCGCTTTGGGCTGACGATGGCCATTGGCAGGCGTTTGCCGCAGGGGCTGGGGCGAGTCTTGGCGCCGGTTGCATCCTCTGGGCCCTTGGGCGTGCGCAACGCACCGAACTCCAGCCGCGTGACGCCTGCTTGCTGGTGGTCGCTGGATGGTGTGTCTGCACCGTGCTGGCGACGATTCCGTTTCGGTTCCTGTTGCCTGAAACTTCGATCCTGGGTGGGTTCTTTGAGGCGATGGCCGGCCTGACAACCACGGGCGCAACCGTATTAACCGGACTCGAGCGCCTCCCTCAATCACTGCACATCTGGCGTAGCCTGCTGCAATGGATCGGGGGCTTGGCGATCATTGTGATGGCCGTTGCCGTGCTGCCGATGGTGGGTGTGGGCGGGATGCAGCTGTATCGAGCCGAGGCGCCGGGGCCGATGAAGGCCGGCCAGATGGGACCGCGCATCGTTCAGGCTGCCCGAGCGCTATGGCTGGTCTACCTGATTCTGACGGTCGGTTGTCTGCTCGCGTTGCGGGGTGCGGGCATGTCGTGGTTCGACGCGATCTGTCACGCGTTGACGACGGTATCCCTCGGGGGGTTTTCGACCCGGGACCAGTCGATTGAAGCGTTTGCTTCGCCGGCCATCGAATTCGTTTTAATGGCGTTTATGACCTTGGGTGCGCTCAATTTTGCGACCCATTTTCATGCTTTTCACCACCGTAGTCCGCGCGCGTACTGGCGAGATTCGGAGGCATTGGCAGTCGTCATCACGATTTTGGCCAGTACCGCCGTGTTGGCGGCCTTTTTGTCGTGGCGCGGCGTGTTCGAGGACGATCAGTTGGCATGGCGCCACGCGGCCTTTCAGGTGATCTCATTGGCTACGACCACCGGATTCTCGACGCTGGACTGGACCTTGTGGCCCAGCTTCGCGTCGATGTGGCTGGTTTTTCTGTCCTGCGTCAGTGCGTCCGCAGGCTCGACCGGGGGCGGAATCAAAATGATCCGAACCCTGATCCTGGTCCGCCAGACCGGGCGCGAGCTGGCCCGCGTGGTTCATCCGCGCGCGGTGGTTCCGTTGCGTATCAGCGGGCAGTCGATCGAGAGCAAGGTGGTTTTCTCTGTGCTCGGGTTCATGTTGCTGTATGGGGCGACCCTGGTGACCGTCGCCTTTTTGCTGATGGCCAGTGGACTGGATTTCACCACGGCGGTGACCGCGACCTTGGGGTGCCTGAACAACGTCGGGGCTGGACTGGGCCTGGTCGGTCCAGCCCACCAGTTCGGGAGCTTAACGGATCCGCAAATTGGCCTTTTGACGCTGACGATGCTGGCCGGGCGGCTCGAACTGATCATTCTGTTCGTGTTGTTGACCCCGGTGTTTTGGCGGCGCTAGAGGCCGTAGGCTGGGCGCGCGATCTGCTGAAGCTTGTGGATTTCGCCCGCGCCCCCATCTAGGGCCAGACAATGTTGGAGAACACCCATGCGCTTGATTTATAACAGCCCCAGTTTTTGTGTGTTGGAATTCCCCAAGGCTAATCCCGTGGGCATTCCGCCCGCTTTCGGCGGTGGATTTGAGATTCTCGACAAAGCGGCACGGCGCGAGATTTTTCTGGCTGGGTCGATGGCCGAGGGATTTCGAGAGCACTTGAGGGTCTGGGCCCAAACGCCACCCAGCCTGGAAGAAGTCGATGATTTCCTGACCCGATTTCAAGGCTTGGCGCATCAACCGCTGGTGCTGCACTGAAGCTTGCCCCTAGACTGCAGGGTATGACGCATCCATTGTTCGCTTGGTCGGGGGCGCTCGCCTGATGGGTTTGCTCCATGAGGCGGGGAT
>RFPW01000318.1 GCA_009925965.1 Betaproteobacteria bacterium | reverse complement strand
CATTCTGAATTCAGAATGCAATAAACTCATGCAGATCCCCAGCATGTTCCTCACCCAATCGCCAAGCCAGCCCGTCATGAGTCATCTCCTCACTGTCGCCGACGCGGTCGCCCGCCATGCACGGCTCTCCCCCCGGCAGATGGGCGCACGTGACTCCAAACGCCAGCTCAACTTCGCGCAATGGCATGACCGCGCGACGCGTCTTGCCAACGCTTTTCTCGGGCTTGGGCTGCGGCAAGGCGACCGCGTTGCGCTGCTGGCCTATAACCGCCTTGAGTGGATGGAGCTCTATGTCGCGTTGGCGCGCGCCGGGCTGGTTGCCGTGCCGATCAACTTTCGCCTCACACCGCCCGAGATCGCCTACATCGTGCAGCACAGTGGTGCACGTGCCTGCGTGGTCGAAGACGCTCTGGTTGAACCGATTGAATCCATTAGCAGCGAACTTGAGCTATTGCCCCGGGCCAAGATCTGCATCGGTACGCGCTCGCCTGCCGGCTGGACCGACTACGAGGCGCTGATCAAGGCTGCTTCGGGTAGCGAACCTGACGTGCTGGTGCGCCCGGCCGATCCCTGTGCGCTGATGTACACCTCGGGCACAACCGGACGTCCCAAGGGCGCCATTCGCAGTCATGCAGGCAACACGCTCATTGCCCTGGCTACTGCGCTTGCAATGCGCTTCACCCGCGACGATATCGGGCTGATGGTGATGCCGATGTGCCATGCGAATTCTCTTTACTTCAGCCATACCTTTACGCACCTCGGCGCAAGCTGCGTGATCGACGATCGCCGAAGCTTCGAGCCCGAGGCCCTGCTTGCAACCCTGGCGAACGAGAAAATCACCTTTACCTCGCTGGTACCCACCCACTTCATCATGATGCTGGCGCTGGCCGCGACCATAAAGGCGCGCTACGACGTGAGTGGCATTGATAAGCTGATGATCTCCTCAGCACCAGCGCGGCGCGAGACCAAACTTGCGATTCTCGAATTCTTTCGTAACGGCAAATTGTTCGAGCTGTATGGTTCCACCGAAGCAGGCTGGGTTACCTTGCTTCATCCGGAGGAGCAGATTGAGCGTCTGGGTTCCGTCGGGCGTGAGTGGGTAGGGTCCGGATCAATTCGGCTACTCAATGCTGACGGTCACGAGGTCGCCGATGGTGAGGTCGGAGAGCTCTATTCGCGAACCCCTTATGTCTTTGATGGCTACTGGCAAAACCCTGAAAAGACCGCTGAGGCATTTCGCGGTGATTGGTGCTCCGTGGGGGATCTGGCCCGACGCGACGCGGACGGTTATATTTTTCTGGTAGATCGCAAAAGCAATATGATCATCAGCGGTGGCGAGAATATTTACCCGTCCGAAGTCGAGGCCGTTCTGGGCGCGCACCCGAGTGTTCGCGATGTTGCGGTGGTCGGGGTGCCGCACGACAAGTGGGGCGAAGCCGTCATGGCGGTCGTTGTCTTGCACGACGATGCGCGCGCCGATTCGACCGAATTACTTGATTGGTGCCGTGGCCGTATCGCGGGATACAAGCGTCCGCAGTCGGTGCGATTCATCGACGACCAGCAGATGCCGCGAACGGCCACCGGCAAGATCCTGCATCGGGTGCTGCGCGAGCGAATGGCCGCCCATTGAAAGCACTCGCATCGACTCCCAATCTGGTCGAGCAGGTCCGTAACGCGATCCTCGACGAAGTGACCGCTGGCAAGATCGGCCCCGGAGAACGCATTATTCAGGAGCAGATCGCCCAAGCGCTGGGGGTCTCGCGTCAACCCGTGCAACAAGCTCTGGCTTTGTTGCGTAACCAGGGCGTTCTGCAGGATGCACCGGGACGCGGCCTGATCGTGACACCGCTGGATCCGGAGTATGCCCAGCAGATGTACGACATGCGAGCGGTTCTTGAAGGTCTGGCTTCGCGGCATGCCGCCGAAAAGAATGCGGCGTTGGCGGCAAAGCAGGGCCCGGCCCTCCTCGAGGCTGGACGCAAAGCGGTGGCGAGCGGAGCGGTGGCGAAGATGATCGCTGCCGATATTCGCTTTCATGAGTTTCTCTACACGCTCTCTGGCAATGAATTGATTGCGCCGGCGTTGGCAACGCACTTGACCTATACCCAACGCATGATGGGCGAGGTGTTGATCCGCGACGCCAAACCACGCGACATCTGGGACCAGCACGCCGATAT
>RFPW01000317.1 GCA_009925965.1 Betaproteobacteria bacterium | reverse complement strand
TTGGGACAGATCTCTAGGGTCGCGATGGGAGTACTGACCGATGCCTGTCTCGCCGAACCGGCCAAGCACGGCGTTCGCCACATCGCTTGTCTCACGGTCGGAGCGTTTGAATTGGCTGTAGCGGGACTGAACTTCGTAAAGGCCGCTGGTCTGAGTCTGACTTCGCCCACTCATACGCCCATCCGGCTGCAGCGAGATCCAGACGCGGGTGCGGGCGAAATCCTGTTCCGGGTTCATGGCTCGGGTGCGGCCAAGGCTCCCCTGAGCGGCCAACACGGTGGGCTTACCCAGAACCTCCTCGGGCAACTGCCCGAATGGTGAGAATTCCGAGGTCGAGTCCAGGTACAGATCGAGCGCGGGGATGTAGGAGATCACATGATTGAGAGGCGTTGAACTCGCCAGGCGGGGCAACTTGAAGGCGAGCCCTGAATTGACCAAGGCCGGGCCACTCTCGATACCAACCGCGCGCAACAGGGCCTCAAGCAGAACGACGTGGTCCTTGCAGTCCCCATATCGATTGGCCAAGACATCCGATGCCGCATGGGGCACATACCCCCCTACCCCGGCGTAGACACCGAGATAGCGAATGTTGCGACTCACCCCGTGGTAGAGACGCCGCACCTTCTCGCGCGTCTGGGTCGCATCTCCAACGATTTGGAGCGCTTGAGTTCGAATCGCATCGGTGACTTCGGCTTTTGGCCGCGCTCGAGCCTGATACGCGCGACCCAGATCCTCCCAACTGGCAAAGCTTGTGGCTGAAAAGCCTGGGGCAAAGTCTGAGTCATCAAGCTCGCCTAATTCCTCAGGGAGCGCTTGAGGCTGCCGAAAGACGTAGCGATAGCGAACGAGATTGTCGCTTTGACCTTGCGTATCTTTGGAGGATGAGACTTTCCCGCCGGTCATACCCGGCGCATCAACCCGGATCGCAATCTGAGGGTCGTGAGAGAGTTCAACCGTGTAGCTCTCGTAACGACTGTGCGGACTGAAGTACGAGGCGCTGATGAAGTGCCCAGGAAATTCCGGGGTGTGCTGGGTCGTTTTAAGGCGCAACAGCAACTGACTTCCGACCGCGACCGCGGGGAAGACCACGACCTTGACCTTGCCGTCAGTATTGAGAACGGCCGCTTCTTCGCCCAGGTGATCGCGGGTCAGAATCCGATCAGGCGAGACGTCGATCCGGGAGCCATCGGACTGAATCGTTGCCGCCTCGAGGACTTCGAGATTGGAGAGCGAGCCGTTGTACTCGTGGCTTTGTTCAGAATAGGCTTTGACCCCGGCCTCGGTTTCGATGCGAACCAAGGTTTCTGAGATTTCCGTACTCGATCCATCTCGATTGACCTGCACTTGAAGCAGGCCGCGAAGCATCGTGTGGGTGGGGCGAAAGGCGTTTCGAACGAGCGGGTCCGGCGCTGGCGCAGGTGGGGTTCGAGTTGGATTTGGAGTTGCGGGGGCGGCAGATACGGTGACTAGGGTGGTCAGGCCCAGGACCGTGCCCAGCGCAATGCGGGTCAACTGACGAACCGTCTCGATCACAAACTGACGACGAATTCGGGTTAACGGCGACCGCTCGGCCAGGGTAAAAGTAAACACAAGAAACACCACAAAACACCGCAAAACATCTGTTATTGCGCAGGATTATTCTCTAAAACACACCGAACGATAGCGCACCAATGGCTCGCCATGTGAGCCCGGAGCGTAGATACCAAGAGTCGCCGATCAATTGCGCAGCCGCCTACCTCTTGAGAATGATCGGCATCCCGACAGAGGGTTCGCGAAAGGATTTGGTATCGATACCCCTCGCACGAATTCTTGCTACCACCGCCGCCGTTTGCCGGTCTTCTTCATCAGCCAGAGATCCTGGAGCAATGAACGCACATTGCCCAGCCGCCGCAAGACTCCTTGGCCCACCTGCATGCGAGGATCTCGCCAGGTTGTAACTGTTCAGCGTACTTGCGGGCCACAGCCCCGGAATCGAGCGTTGCCATCAATAAGTCGCAAACTTGTAATTCATTTGCGCTACAATCACGCCCATGAAGACATCCACCATCCCAGCTATTCGCGTCGAACCAGCATTACGTGCAGAACTCGAGCGCCTGCTGAACGAGGGCGAGACGCTATCTGAATTTGTGGAGCAGTCGGTGCGCACTGCCTTGCAGCGCCGAGTTGACCAGGGCGAATTCATCGCGCGCG
>RFPW01000316.1 GCA_009925965.1 Betaproteobacteria bacterium | reverse complement strand
GCCCAGCGCTCTTGTAGATGCCGTTGACGATGTGTGTGAGTGTGTTTGCAGTAAATCCAGCCCGGCGCTGTGTAGCAAACACTAGAGTATTGAGCTTGCTGGGTTTGACTACTTGATAATAGCGTTCAAGTTCCGCCTGCAAGCGCTGTGGAATCAGCACTGTACATGCGTGATGCCCTTTTGTTTGTGCAGCTGACAATCTGAATTCGTTGCGTACAGCACCCGCGCTGTCCACTACATCTGCCCAACGCAGCGCTGCTACTTCGCCAATGCGTAATCCAGCCCAATGCGTTGTGAGTATGATTGCGCGATTACGTGCTGGATGGCGTGTGTGTTTGCAGTAGTCAAGTACGCGGTTGAGTTGCTGTGCAGTAAGTGTTGCTGCTTGACGCATGGCGTGTGATTTCGTGTTTGGCGTTGACGAATTTGGTACTGATTTCTTACGCATATTGTGTTGTCTGTTCAGTATCTTTCCTACCAATTTGTGCCACATAGTTTGCCTCCATAAATCAACTACTTACGCAAAGTGAACAGATATTGCATATTGTGTGTTGACTTGTATTTATGACTGCACCAGTAGCTGCATGTGATTCAGCACGTGCTGCTGTAACCCGCTGTGTGCTGCTGCTAAGTAGTACCAGGTACTTGCATATCCAGCTAGCTGTTCTCAGCGTACTGTGCAGCTGCTAGACGCTGTAGTAGTGTTGTTGCTTGAGTGTCTGTGTGTGTGAACGGTTTGGGGTGTGAATGCTTTGACAATATTCCGCTTACTACACATGTTTAATTCATGTGCAGCCCAGTGTGTACCGTCAATCGTCTGTGTCCCTCCATAACGCTGCGTCAATGTTGAGAGCCCGAAATTCTGTTGCCGTGTGCGCTGCCTACAGCTGCGCCACAATGTGATCAGGTATCTGCGTGTTGTGATAATCAATGCAGTCCGTTCGCCCTTGCCGTTGCTCCTTTGCACAGTAATGCAGCCAACCCGCCTCGTTACCTGCTTGCAGCGCAGTGATCACCACATCTGGCTTTGAGTATTTGATTTGATGCCAACATGCGCTGAATATGTTATGGAGATCTACAGTGCTGTAGCGTTCAGGCAAGTTGCCTACTGCAATGTGTAGGTGCAGTGTCTTGTAGGGATCGTACGTGTTGGTGGTGCCTTCAATGACAGGCACGAATATGGGCAGATAACGTGCGTTGCGTTGCCAGCCATTGCCAGTCAGCGCACGATTGGATCTCATGCGTAATTGGTGTAGCGCCTGGCGTACTGCGTCATAGTTCTTTGCCATGTCCTCCGCGCACACATTCTGTGTTGCGAAGCAGGTTTGCAGTGTGAGCGCATGACTGCAGTGCTGGGCTATGGCTGCCAGATACTCGTGCTCTGCACGTTGTGCGCGTCGTTGAAGTGTTTTGGATTGGGTGTAGGGATTGATGTTTTGCATAGTTTTATTTATGCAATCCACACAAAATCCACTAAATAACTATGTGTTCTGTTCAGTCGCCAAGTTGTGATCGCGAATCTATTGTGATGAACATACAGTATGCGTATCGCAACCCAATTCACTATCAGGCAAACAGCATGGCAACTACTACTTCAGCATTAGGCACACTAAAACTAGCTGTCTTTACCAAGCCCGCTGCAGTTACAGCAGCAGAGTTTCGGCGAAACAAGTTGGCAGCACGACTGCGTGAGCAGATGGCGTTGGCAGAAGCGGAACGAGACGGAACTATTTATGCAGCAACACGCAAGCGAGTGGTGACTGATGCGGCGGGCGTACGCAGCACTGTGACTGCGCCCAAGCGCGTCAAGCAGTGGTGGAATAAAGACGCAGCAGGCAAGGTGCTACTGACTGTGCGTTATGGCAGCAGGCTGTTGGAACTGGGCAGCAAGGGCAAGAATGCAGTGGAAGTAGCTGACATCAAACAGCTGGTGCCCACGCTGAAAATCATTCTCGACGCAGTATTGGCTGGCGAGTTGGATAGTGAAATTTCTGCAGCTAGTGTGGGGCTGAAGGCTGGATTTAAACGTGGGTAAATACTGCACAAGGGGAGCAGTGCTATGCGTTTGAGTGAATTTGCCAGTGCTGAAGATCAAATTGCGTTATGGCGCCTGATCAGCAACAGCGTATGGACGAGCATTGAACAGCAACGGATGCAGCAACAACAAGCTGCTACCACTGCCGTACTGGGTAA
>RFPW01000315.1 GCA_009925965.1 Betaproteobacteria bacterium | reverse complement strand
CCCCATCGAGTCGAACTTGGCGCACAGGTCACGGGCACAGTGAGCAAGGTGCCCGTCATCGAAGGTCAAACCGTTGAAGCGGGAGCAGTCCTGGTTGAACTGGAATCGACCGAACTCTTCGCCGCCCGACAGCAGGCCGAGGCTGCCGTCGCGCAGGCCCAGTCTCGGCTGGTCCAGATTGAGAAAGTACAGCGTCCAGTCGCCATTCAGCTGCGTCGTCAAGCGCAGGCCACACTACAAACAGCACTTCGACAGCAGCAACGTCAGGAGGCCCTGTTTGCGCAGAAATTTATTGCCGACGCTGCGCTCCAAGATGCGGTCAAGGCATCGGAAATTGCCGACGCGCAGGCCCGATCAGCAGAATTGCAAGTTCTGACTGTTCAGGTCGGGGGGAGTGACTGGCGAGTCTTGCATGACGCACTACTCCTGGCCCAGAGCCAGCTCCGGGCAGCGGAGTCTCGACTGAAATACGCGACTGTTCGAACGCCGCGAGCCGGCGTCCTGATCCGTCGCCAGGTTGAAGTTGGCGACGTCGTTCAGCCTGGCAAGAGCCTTATGACGCTCTCACCCAGTGGTTCGATGCAACTCGTCATACAGATCGACGAAAAGAACCTCGGGCTCCTCGCTCTGGGACAGACCGCCATCGCATCCGCCGATGCCTTTCCGAACACGCAATTTTCCGCTGAGCTGGTCTACATCAATCCCGGCGTCGATGCGCAAACGGGTGCAGTGGAGGTCAAGCTCGATGTGCCAAATCCACCGGAAATTCTCCGCCAGAACATGACGGTATCGGTCGAAATCGCAGTCGCCCACCGTACCAATGCGGTGGTTGTTCCCAGCAGCGCAATCATGAATCCGTCGGGGGGCTATGCCAGCGTACTCATCGTTCAATCGGGTCGCAGTAAGCGCAAACCTATTCGACTGGGCCTCCAAAGCGGCCTTTACACCGAAGTGCTTGAAGGGTTACCGGAAGGCGTTGCGGTGATTCTCTCCCCCCAAATGGTTCATGAGGGAGATCGGGCACGTTCCATGAACCCATCAGCCTCCTCAGGCCCAGCACCCGCCCCAACAGCCCCTTCGTGAGACCAATCGCATGCTGACGCCATGGATACCCTTCGAATGGATTGTCGCGCTGCGCTTTTTGCGTCAAGGTCAGCTACAAACCCTATTCATTCTGGCCGGAGTCGCCATCGGGGTTGGCGTCATCGTCTTCATGTCGGCGCTCCTTGCCGGGCTTCAAGCAAACTTTATACGCCGAGTGCTTTCGGCCCAGGCACACATTCAAATCCTGCCACACCCAGCGATTTCAAGACCACAAACATCGACCCACATCACCGCCAAACAGACCGAACTGGTCGACGCAGTGACGCGACCGCCAGCCCAACGGACGCAGCACATCGATCAATGGCAGACCATCGCAAGCCAGCTTCGCAGCCTGCCCGGAATTGCTGTGATCTCTCCCGTCGCCTCGGGGTCCGCGCTCGCCATTCGAGGCAATTCAAGCCGCGGGGTTAGCCTCGTCGGAATCGATCCCTTACTGCATTACGCGATTGTTCACCTGGACGAAAAGATACTACGCGGCCGCTCCGCGCTGACCGGAACCGACATTCTGATTGGCACCGATCTGGCCTCAGATTTTGGCGTCGACGTAGGCGACAAGCTCCGCGTGAGTACCGCCAACGGGGCCAGTTCAATTCTCAACGTATCCGGAATTTTCGACTTGGGTAACCGGGGTGCAAACAAGCAATCGGTCTTTGTAACGCTTAAAACCGCCCAAAATCTTCTCGCACTCCCGGGGGCGGTGACTTCACTTGAAGTGACGGTGACCGATGTCTATGCCGCAGAAATCATTGCTCAACGAATCGCCCAATTGACGGGCGTCGAAGCGGACAGCTGGATCAAGAACAGCGCGCAGTTTTTTGCCGCGATCAGCGCACAGACCACGGCGAATACCGCGATCCGTTTCTTCGTGGGTTTGTCGGTCGCGCTCGGCATCACCAGCGTCCTCGTCGTATCCGTGGTGCAGCGCTCGCGGGAAATCGGAATCCTGCGGGCCATGGGAATTTCGCAAGGCCAGATTTTGCGGGTCTTCCTGCTTCAGGGCGGGCTTCTCGGGCTTGGCGGATCGATGATCGGTTGTCTCATCGGCATTAGCGCCCTATTGCTCTGGCAAAACCTGATGCGCAATCCGGACGGCACAGCCATGATTCCGCTCGTCCTCAACGCCATGCTCTTTATCGTCAC
>RFPW01000314.1 GCA_009925965.1 Betaproteobacteria bacterium | reverse complement strand
TTCCCGATCGTCTCGCACAACGAGATGGCGCGCCTCGAGTTTGTCAGTTACCTGCTTGGGACGCCGGCGTTTGATGTTGTCGAATGCCAGCAACGGGGCCTGACCTTTTGCTCGCCGCTGCGGGCTCGCCTGCGTCTGGTGATCATGGACCGCGAGGCCGCCAAGCCGACCGTCAAGGAGGTCAAGGAGCAAGAGGTGTACATGGGCGAATTGCCGCTCATGACCGTCAACGGCTCGTTTGTCATCAATGGCACGGAACGGGTCATTGTCAGCCAATTGCACCGCTCACCGGGCGTGTTCTTTGAGCATGACCGGGGCAAGACCCATAGTTCGGGCAAGTTGTTGTTTTCGGCCCGGATCATCCCCTACCGCGGCTCGTGGCTGGATTTCGAGTTTGACGCCAAGGACATTCTGTACTTCCGCGTTGACCGTCGGCGCAAGATGCCGGTGACGATTCTGCTGAAAGCGATCGGCCTGAATTCCGAGGCCATCCTCGCGCATTTCTTTGAGTTCGACCACCTGCGGCTGATGAACGAAGGGGCCCGACTGCAGTTGGTTCCCGAGCGTCTCAAAGGCGAGATCGCCCGCTTTGATATCTCCGCGCCCGACGGCACCCTGATCGTGGCCCGTGACAAGCGGGTCAATGCCAAGCACATCCGCGAGATGACCGTTGGCGGCCTCGATTCGATTGCCGTGCCCGATGACTATCTGCTCGGACGTACGATCGCACGTCAAGTGGCCGACCCCGAGACGGGCGAAGTCATTGCGATGGCCAATGAGGAAATCACCCTCGATACGCTCAAGAAGCTGCGCACTGCGGGCGTTCAGGATTTTGCGACCCTTTACACCAATGATCTCGATCATGGGGCGTACATCTCGAGCACGCTTCGGGTCGATGAAACGGCCGACCAGAACGCCGCGAAGATCGCGATCTACCGGATGATGCGACCTGGCGAACCGCCCACGGAAGACGCGGTCGAAGCTCTTTTTTACCGCCTTTTTTACAGCGAAGATGCCTACGACCTGTCGCGCGTAGGTCGGATGAAATTCAACCGTCGTGTCGGCCGGGAAGAGACCACGGGCAAGATGACCTTGGGCAACGAGGACATTCTTTCGGTGATCAAGATTCTGGTCGAACTGCGCAACGGTCAGGGCGAAATTGACGACATCGACCACCTCGGGAATCGCCGGGTGCGTTGTGTCGGGGAACTCGCTGAAAATCAGTTCCGGGCCGGATTGGTTCGGGTCGAGCGGGCGGTCAAAGAGCGTCTAGGCCAGGCTGAGACCGAGAACCTCATGCCGCATGATCTGATCAATTCCAAGCCGATCAGTGCCGCGATTCGTGAGTTCTTTGGTTCGAGTCAGCTCAGCCAGTTTATGGACCAGACCAACCCGCTGTCGGAGATCACGCACAAGCGTCGAGTCTCTGCGCTTGGACCGGGTGGTCTGACCCGCGAACGCGCTGGATTTGAGGTCCGCGACGTACACCCGACGCATTACGGCCGCGTCTGTCCGATTGAGACCCCGGAGGGTCCGAACATCGGCCTGATTAACTCGCTCGCGCTGTTCGCTCGGCTCAACGAGTTTGGCTTCCTCGAGACACCGTATCGAAAGGTCGATCAGGGGATGTTGACCGATCGCGTGGACTACCTCTCGGCCATTGAGGAGGGACGTTTCGTGATCGCCCAGGCGAACGCTGAACTCGACGAGAACGGTCGCTTAACGGGCGACCTCGTGAGCGTTCGGGTCAACGGCGAGACCCAGCTTTCGACCCCTGACCGGGTTGAATACATCGACGTCGCACCGAGCCAGATCGTCTCGGTGGCCGCTTCGCTGATCCCATTTCTCGAGCATGACGATGCGAACCGTGCTTTGATGGGTTCGAACATGCAGCGTCAGGCGGTGCCCTGCCTGCGTCCCGAAAAGCCGCTCGTGGGCACGGGGATCGAGCGGACTTGTGCCGTCGACTCGGGTACCGTCGTGACCGCGCTGCGCGGGGGCTTGGTGGATTACGTCGATTCAGACCGGATCGTCGTTCGGGTCAATGATGATGAAGCGGCAGACGGGCAGACCGGTGTCGACATTTACAACCTCATCAAGTACACGCGCAGTAACCAGAACACGAACATCAACCAGCGCCCCATCGTGCGCCAGGGTGACATCATTGTTCGCGGTGACGTGGTGGCCGATGGCGCTTCGACCGATCTGGGCGAGTTGGCGCTCGGTCAGAACATGCTGGTCGCGTTCATGCC
>RFPW01000313.1 GCA_009925965.1 Betaproteobacteria bacterium | reverse complement strand
GGGGAGTCCGTTATTGCGCATTCCCGAGATGCACTGGGATTACTGTTCGAGCTCGGTCATCGTCATGGAGCGCATTCATGGCATCCCGATCGGGCGGATCGATGCACTCAAAGCGGCCGGGATTGACCTCTCCAAGCTTTCCCGAGAGGGAGTGGAGATTTTTTTCACCCAGGTGTTTCGGGATGGCTTTTTTCATGCGGATATGCACCCGGGTAATATTTTTGTGGGCGATTCGGGCGCGGACTTTAACCGCTATATCGCATTGGATTTTGGAATCGTCGGAACCCTGTCTACGTTTGATAAAAGTTATCTCGCGCAGAATTTTCTGGCGTTTTTTCGGCGCGACTATCGGCGGGTGGCGGAGCTTCACGTCGAAAGCGGCTGGGTACCTGCAACGACCCGGGTTGAAGAACTCGAGGGCGCCATCCGGGCCTGTTGTGAACCCGTATTTGACCGTCCCCTGAAAGAGATCTCATTGGGCATGCTGTTGATGCGGCTCTTTCAGGCCTCACGCCGATTCGATGTCTCGATTCAGCCCCAACTCGTACTTCTCCAAAAAACCTTACTGAACATTGAAGGGCTGGGTCGGCAGCTCGATCCTGATCTGGATCTCTGGGTGACCGCGAAGCCGCTGCTTGAGCGATTTATGCACGAGCAAGTGGGCTGGCGTGGCTTTGTTGATCGGGTTAAACGTGAAGGCGAGCGCTGGAGCGCGATCCTGCCTGAGCTGCCGCGCCTCACTCACGCCGCCCTTGAGCGCTCAGGGCGCGTCCCCGCTCAGGAGGCCGCCCTGCGGGCGCTGCTCGAGCAAGTGGCACTCGAGCAGCAACGCTCCCGGCGCTGGATTCAGGTGCTGGTGGTCGCTATTCTTGTGTTGGCGTTCCTCAAATAACCGGAGGTTCCTTTGCCATGCTGCTGACGGCTGTGATTGCTTACTTGGTCGTAACGATTGCGATTGGTTTGATTGCGGCACGGGGGGTGCGCGGATCCGCGGATTTCTTGGTCGCTGGGCGCAGTTTGCCCACCTACATGACGCTGACCACCGTGTTCGCGACCTGGTACGGAGCCGAGGCCGTGCTGTCGATCTCAGTCACGGCAGCTCGCGATGGGCTGAGCGGAATCCCTGCTGATCCGTTCGGCGCAAGTACGTGTTTGTTGCTGGTGGCTTTGCTCTTTGCCAAGCACTTCTATCGGATGAACCTGCTCACGATTGGCGACTTTTATCGCAAACGTTACGGCAAATCGGTAGAGGTGTTGACGAGCCTTGCAATCGCAGCCAGCTATGTCGGCTGGACCAGTGCTCAGCTGACCGCCATTGGCCTGATGACTAACATCCTCACCCGCGGCGCGGTTTCGATCGATCAGGGCATTTTGATCGGTGCTTGCGTCGTGCTGATGTACACCGTCTGGGGCGGCATGATTTCGGTGGCCTTTACCGACCTCTTTCAGTCGGCCGTGGTGATTGTCGGGCTCCTCGGAATTGCCTGGTACGTCGGCGATCTCGCCGGGGGTCCAAGCGTCGTGATTGCTGCCGCGCACGAGGCCGGGCGACTCGAGTTTTTCCCCCACGGGCCGCAGGCGAACTGGTGGGAGTTCAGTGCCGCTTTCCTGACGATGGCCCTGGGTTCGATCCCGCAGCAGGATGTGTTTCAGCGGGTGACCAGCGCCCGCGATGAACGAAGCGCGATTCGCGGCACGGTGGGCGGCGCCCTGCTGTACTTCACGATGGCGTTTGTACCCATGTTTATCGTCTATGCGACGCTCGTGGTGGATCCATCCGTTGCCGCGACGTTTGAGGCTGAAGATGCCCGCGAGGTTCAGCGGATCCTGCCCGATCTGATTCTCGATAAAACGCCAATCTGGGCGCAGACGATTTTCTTTGGCGCCTTGGTTTCGGCGCTGTTGTCGACCGCCAGCGGCGCTTTGCTGGCGCCCACGAGCCTGATTACCGAAAACGTTCTGCGGCCATTTATGGGCCAGATCTCGGATCGGCGATTCTTGCTAATTCTTCGAATCGTGCTGGTCTGTTGTGTCGCAACTGCCGCATTGTTTGCCTTCAACTCGCGCAGCACGATGTATGAAATCGTCGAGAGCGCTTACAAAGTGACGCTTGTCTGCGCCTTCGTTCCACTGGCAGCCGGGATCTGGTGGAAGCCCGCCACCGTCCAGGGTGCGCTCGCCTCATCGGGATTCGGCGTCATCGTCTGGCTTGCTTTCGAGGGCGGGTTGAGCGAACGGTTTGGGATACCAGCTCAGTTGGTTGGATTGGCTGCATCCTT
>RFPW01000312.1 GCA_009925965.1 Betaproteobacteria bacterium | reverse complement strand
GGGTCCCGTGTGATCAGTGCGCGTGGTGCGTAACCCGCTATTCTACAAGCGGCCATCATTCCGCCGACTCTGCATGGAGAATCTGTAACTCGATTTTGCTGCGGCCTTGCCAGGTGTTTCGAACCGGCTGCCAAATCGCATGCAGGCGGTCCGGGGCTGGCTCGGCTCGGCCAAACCAGATTGCATCGATGGATCCGCTGCGGGTGTTTCCGGAACTGGCATTGCGCAGGGTTAACTTCAGGTGACCCGAGCCGACAGCACGCTGCGCGAGCACTTGAAATTCGCTGTGAAAGCTCGGTGCGGCAAAGCCTTGGCCCCAGACCGGGCCTTCCAGTGCGTCAATCAGAAGGTCGTCGGCGAGTGCTGGGTCGAGTTCGCCATCGGTTTCGTGCTGGCGATGGAAAACGGCTGGGTCTGATAGGTCGGCAACTGCCTGATCGAGGGCCGTCCGAAACGCTTCGAGCGCTTCGGTTCGCAGGGTCAGGCCTGCGGCCATGGCATGCCCACCAAATCGAACAATTGCGTCGGGAAGTCGCTTCGACACGAGGTCGAGGCAATCGCGAAGGTGAACCCCCGGGATCGAACGGCCAGACCCTCGGTAGGTCTCACCGGCCGGCGCTAGCGCCACGACCGGGCGGTGAAACCGCTCCTTGAGCTTGCCGGCGACAAGGCCTACGACGCCCTGATGCCATCCCGGATCAGAAAGCACAATCACGCGACGCTCTGGGGCGGGCGTTTCAGCCAGGCTCGCGAGGGCTTCCTCTTGCATCGTACGCTCGACCTCGCGGCGCTGGCGGTTGATGGCGTCGAGCGACGCGGCGAGGTGTTGAGCCTGCGCGGGGTCGTCGGTCAACAGGCACTCGATCCCCACACTCATGTCGGCAAGGCGTCCGGCCGCGTTGATCCGTGGCCCGACCGTAAAGCCGAGGTCTTGCGCGCTGGCTGTTCGGGGCTCACGGCCTGCGATGGCGAACAGTGCGAGAAGCCCGGGTTGGGCCCGCCCCGATCGGATCCGAGATAGCCCCTGAGCCACCATCAGGCGGTTATTCGCATCGAGGCGAACCACATCGGCGACTGTGCCCAGCGCAACGAGATCGAGCAGGCGGGCCAGGGGCGCATCGCTGCCGTGCAGGCTGCGTCGCCTGAGTTCTGCTCGCAACGCGATCAATACATAAAACATCACGCCTACGCCCGCGATGGCCTTGCTCGGGAAAGTGCATCCGCCGGCATTGGGGTTGACGATGGCATCTGCCACGGGCAACGCTGGACCAGGCAGATGATGATCCGTGATGAGCAAAGCCAGTCCCGCGTCTTGTGCCGCCTGCGCGCCATCGACACTGGCGATGCCATTGTCGACCGTAATCAGCAGATCAGGAGAACCGAGGCGCGGATGGTCGAGGGCGAGCGCGACAATCTCGGGGGTGAGTCCATAACCGGTTTCGAACCGGTTCGGGACCAAGTAATCGACCCTTGCCCCCATCATGCGTAACCCTCGCACGGCAACGGCGCAGGCTGTGGCGCCGTCGCAGTCGTAGTCGGCGATCACGAGCATCGCCGCTTCGGCCTCGATGGCATCGGCGAGCAGGATGGCGGCCTCTTCGGTCCCCTTGAGCAGCGCCGGCGAGAGCATTCCGGCGAGATCGGTGGATAGTTCTTCTGGCCCGCGAACACCTCGTGCAGCCAGTACCCGAGCCAGAATCGGGTGTAATCCTGACTGCTCGAGAGCCAATCTTGCAGCCGCCGGAACCGCTCGGTCGACGATCATGTGGGCTCAGTAAAAATCGTATGGGCCGCGCGCGGTTGGGTGGTTTGGCTGGTTTGACCGGTTTGACTGCTGGAGCCAAGAACCCGTGCCGCAAGGCCTTGAAAAGACCACGGGGACGGTGTTTGAATTGCCCCCGATTGAGGGGTCCACGTGCTCAGGGCATGCCCCCCTGTCAGCACCAGTTGAGTCGCATTGGGTAAGTTCGGGAGAAGCGACGCGTCAATCGCTTCAAGTGCCGCTAACCATCCCTCGAGATCACCGAGTAGGCGCGGTTGGAGCGCCCGCGCATCGATCCAAAGGCTCTGGCTGGAGTGGACACTGCCTAGCGTCGACGAGGCTTCGATTTGGGCCCGTGTCAGCGCGCATCCGGGATCGATCAGGGTGACATGTGGGGCAGTCGGGGCGCCTGAATTGGCGTCTGTTTTGGCGTCTGTTTTGGCAGGTACTGGCGCCGCCAACCACAGGCTGTTGACTGGAAATGGTTCCGCACTGGCAAACCGCAGGTCTGGCCCCGCGCAGTGCCA
>RFPW01000311.1 GCA_009925965.1 Betaproteobacteria bacterium | reverse complement strand
TCTTGTTCTGCGTTTGAGATTTATCGTAAAGCGTATTCCGATGTCATTACGCCGGAGCGAGTGGCCGAACTGTTGATCCTACGATCTGACATGCCGCGTTCGCTTTGTGCGTCGATTGACGAGGTGTGTACCAACCTTGATCTAGTCGGTGACGAGCGTGCGCGTGAGACCCGGCGTCAGGCGGGATTGTTGCGGGCCGAGTTGAAATATGGGCGGATCGAAGACATCCTTGAAGGTGGACTGCATGCCTGGCTGACAGTCTTTCTCGCCCGGGTGGCCGCTCTGGGCTTACGCATCGCCGACGATTTCCTGGTTCCGATCGAGGCTGACCGTCAAGTTCAGTCGCAGTAACGGTCGTGTTGATCGATACGCACTGCCACCTCGACGCCGCCGAATTTGATCTGGACCGCGAAGCGGTCATCGCTTCCACCCAACATGCTGGAGTCGGTTGCGTCATCATCCCGGCGGTTGAGGTGGGTAATTTCGAGTCGGTCCGGTTGCTGGCGAAGCGGGTGCCCGGTGGGGCCTATGCACTCGGGATCCATCCCCTTTTTGTCGATCGCGCTCAAGACTCGGATCTGGAGCGTCTGGCCGAGGCACTTGAGCACCATCGAAATGACCCTCGACTGGTGGCAGTTGGCGAAATTGGGCTCGATCATTTTGTTCCTGGACTCGATCGCATCCGCCAGCAACGTTTTTTTGAAGAACAACTTCGGCTTGCGGGTGAGTTTGGCTTGCCCGCCATCTTGCATGTCCGCCGGGCTCAGGATTCAGTCCTCGGGTGTCTGCGTCGGCGCCCGGTTTGTGGTGGTATTGCCCACGCATTCAACGGAAGCCTCCAGCAAGCCATGGCCTATCGTAAATTGGGATTTGCACTCGGGATTGGTGGGGCGATGACCGACCCGAGGGCTCTGCGTATCCGTGCTCTTGCGACAGGGATGGCGCTAGAGGACCTCGTGCTGGAGACCGATGCCCCCGACATATCTCCAATTTGGCGCCGCGGGGAACGCAATTCGCCGGTGGAACTTCCACAAATTGCAGTGACGTTGGCGGCATTGCGACAAAGCCCGTTGGAGACTGTGATCGAGGCGACCGGTCGCACGGCGATGCGCGCATTGCCCAGATTGGCGGGGGTTCCGGAGCTTCATACATCCTGAGTTCACAGCCCTTGGCCTGATATCCATTCGGCTAATTGTGCGGGGCCTTCAGTTGGGCAAGGATTGGGGATGCCCCCGATGCTCAATGCGATGGCTTGGATGGTGGGACATTTCGTGGTCCATCAACTGGCGAGCCTGCCATCAGTCATGGTCTGGATCGGCTGTGCGCTTGTGGGGCTGCTCGCATTCGGGCTGCGCTTAGCGAACCTGGGCCCCACCGCTCGTCGTGCCAGCGCTTGGGCGGCTCTTGCGGGTTGGCTCCTGATTGGGGTCGCATCCGCAGGCTGGCGAGCCCAGTTGGCCTTGGATGAACGGCTTCCCGAGAGCCTGAATAATCGGGATTTGCGGGTCGTGGGCGAGATCGTGGGCCTTCCGCAGCTCGGTCCCCTGAACCGGCGATTTAGACTCCGCCCCCTCAGTGCGATTGACCTCGAGACGGAGCGCCCGGTGACTGTACCTAGTGAGGTAGCGCTGTCGTGGACGGCCAAGCCGCGTCAAGTGTGGCCGGCGGAACCCAAACCTGGCGAGGTCTGGCGCTTCACGGTGCATCTGCGCGCGCCTCATTCTTTGGCGAATCCGGGGTTGTTCGATGCGGAGCTGAGGGCGCTCGAGGATGGCGTTGGCGCGACGGGATCGGTCAGGGCCGGTGAACGGGTCGAGTTTGGGCCCCTGTCCTGGCGTGGCGCCGTCGACGGGGTGCGCGATCGGCTCCGGCGTGAAACCCCAGTTCTTCTTGAACTATCAAATGTGCGATCTGGAGACAAGCCAGACCCCAGAGGTGGCGACCAGGAGACCACGACGGTGCCCGAGGGACGTGTCGTGCCGCCGACGATACCCCAAGGTGCATTCGGTAACATTCTTCAACCATATGCCGTGATTGCACAAGTTCATGCTCTCGTCAATTCACTGAGAAGTCGGTTGACACCCGGTGACTTCACGCCTCACCCTGAGTGGGATCTCGAGCGAGTTGGCCAGGTTCAGAGTGGAGACGATGGTCCATGGCCGGCTCCAACCGCCCGGGCCTTCACGAGCGAAACTTCACGGCTACCGCTCGCGTCTTTTGGCACGAATGACGTCTGGACCGATCCGGTCAATCCGGATGCCCCAGTCGGCGCTGAGCACCGCAGACCAATGAT
>RFPW01000032.1 GCA_009925965.1 Betaproteobacteria bacterium | reverse complement strand
TTTCTCCACTTCTCTGTCGGTCAGTTTGCTACCCTCGATGCGGGTAGAGGAGCCGATGCTTTCGATGGTGGCCACCTTGCGCAAGGCAGACAAACGATCCGGCGCAAGTGTGCCCAAGGCCCGCCAAGCGCCTTTGAACTCATCAATCCGAGCGATTAGGCTCAGGATCTCTGTGGTGATTTGTAGGGTGTCCGTGCGGAGCATAGAACCAATAATAGACCCAATAACACCCATTTATCAAAATCTGGACCTGGTGGTGACCCGGGAAAAAACGGGGGTAAATGGGTGTGCTATCGGTGCCCGGTTAACCGACATCCCGCAGACCTGCGCCGATCGTCGTCCGGAGTCCGGCCAGCAGGGAAATGCGAGCAGAGAATGCGGTTGCTCCCGATGGTCACTTCAAATTCAGGACGGGCGGTCATTAGTCGCAGGCAAACGTCGTGGCAGATCCATGCTGTCGTGCAGCAGCCTCAGAACATCAATTGTCGACCCAGCCACACGGAACACCACCAAGTGGCGCCCCGCGCGCCCCTGCCGAGCGACGTGCAACGTTCGAATGCCTGGTTGGATGTCGTCGCGGGCTTTGGCGCCCAGAGCATCAGGTCCACCATCCAGAGCCTCGATAGCGAGCGCCACCGTTTCAGCGTAGGTTTTAGCCTGCCCCTTACCGAAGGTTTTGGCCGTCCACTGCAGAATTTCAATGTAGTCCTGTTCAGCTTGTTGACCGAGCCGAACCGTCCAACCTTGTCTCATGCCTCGGCGATGGCCTTGGAAGCCATTAACGCCAAGTGGCCTCTGAGGTCCTCGCCGGATTCGAAGACGGCGTATTGCCCGCGCTCGAAGTCGGTAACGCCGACTATGACCGCACTGCGCAGGGCTTCCAGGCGTGAGGCATCCTCGGCTTCGCGCTGCTCCACCATTCGAAGCCCTTCGCGCAAGACTTCGCTGGCGTTTTGATACCGGCCGGTGCTGACGAGTCGCTCCACGAAGGAGGCCTGATAGTTTGTTAGTACAACGTTGCGCGTAGGCATGCCATTCTCCTGATCAAGAAGGATTGGCATACTATGCCAATCGAGAGATGGGCCTTCAACAGACGAAGCGCTGGCCGCGGTGGAGGGCGGCTAATACGATGTTTTAGCCTGACACGCACGGTGCAGCGCATGTGATGTTGGCTGCGTTGTGCAGCCTGTGCTGCAGCGTCTCAAGAGCGTTTTCTTGTTTTAGTTCAACGCTCGACCGTGCAAGACTGTTTTGACTGCACGGTGAGTACAACACTTGGCAGGCAGCGTGGGGAATCATTGGTGGCCAAGGGCGGAATCGAACCACCGACACGCGGATTTTCAATCCGCTGCTCTACCGACTGAGCTACTTGGCCGCTTTCGACAGCTATTCTTGTGCCGCGACCACGGATCTTAGCAGAGCTCGATTGAATCCGACGATTTTGCACACGGTGCTGCTTGCTGTGACGACACTGATCGTCAGTATTTCTGGCCGGACGCTCCTGGATATGGCTCTGTCACATATCAGCGGGCCCGCGACGATCGCGCGCTGGGCCCAGCTCAGCAGCCTGATCGATCTGACCTCGGCAGTCGCTTGTGCCGGGCTCAGCCCAGGCGTGACGGTTCTGGTTGCGAGGGCGTCTAACTTGGACGTTCAGAGCATGATCTTGCGTACCTCGGTAATGCTCGGGCTTGCGTGTTCAGCCCTTACTTTGGCTGGGATGATTGGGGTGGCCACCATGGTCGACTTCGCCGGCTTCCAGAACGTGGGTGCCCACATTCAGGTTCTGAATGACCCCACCTTGCGCTGGACAGTGTTCTTGGTCGGAATCTTTGCGGCGACGCCAGTGCTGGCGATGCAGGCGTGGCAATCGCAGGGGAACCCTAGGCGCAGTTGCTGGCTCACGCTTGCAGGATCAACGATGACGGTCACAGCCGCCGTGATGTCGCCTTACCTGCTGGACGCGACTGGCCTGAGGATTGGCACGCTAGCGCCACTCATGGTCCTGCTGGCCGCCATGACAATATCGGTTCCTCTCACGGTTTGGTACTCCAGTCAGTCCTGGCGGCCGATGATGCACAACTCCGGTCAGTTCAAGGCATTGCTGACTTTTCTCCCAGCGGGGCTGTCGATTGGCCTGTTAAGCCCGCTCTCTCTGATTGCGGCACGTGAGTTGATGGGGGTTGCACTGGGCTGGGATGCGGTCGCCAGCGTGCAGGCGATCTGGCGCTGCGCTGACTGGGTCGCTGCGTTTGTTTCCGGGATGTTGTCGCTCGTGTTTTTGCCGCGAATGTCGCGAGCAATTTCAGCCTGCAAATCCGAACGAGAGTCCGAACTAGGGTTGAAAAGGGGGTCGGCGCATGCACTCTGGCGCGAAATTGGCGCTGCCATACGCTGGCTGTGGATCCCTGCTGCCGTCATTCTTGGGGCGATGATTTGGGCAGGGCCGCAGTGGCTGGTGGGGTTGTTTGGTTTGTCTGTGGTGCCTGAACCCGCAGTTTTTTCGACCTTTCTGGTGGGTGAATGGCTGCGAATGGGTTCCTGGATTTTGCTCTACGGACTCTTCGCGACAGGATCACAGCGCGTCATTGCGGTGGGCGAGTTGTGCTCGCTGCCGCTCTTCGCAGGCTTGCTCTGGTTTGTCTGGTTGCTCCGGGCGAAGCTGTCGCTTCAAGACGCGGCGTGGGCCTACTTTATTGCGTACGTCGGTTACCTGGTCTTCAACTGCTGGGCGATCCGGCGCGCACTCTATAATCAGCCGGATGAATTCACGCCATGAAAGCCCCGTCGCAGCGAATGCTTGACGTCCTCATCGCGGGCCGAGGTCCTGTTGGACTGGCACTTGCGATTGCGCTGGATCGGGCGGGGCTTTCGGTCGCCCTCGTTGGGCCGCCCCCCGTCGCACCCACGCCCCCAACGTCGCACAAATGGGACCCTCGGGTCTATGCGCTGTCCAGTTCGACGCGCGATTTGCTCAATGAATTGCATGTGTGGGATCTGGTCGATCTCAACCGCGTGGCACCGGTCTATGCAATGAAGGTTTTTCCGGACTCCAACGCCGACGTCAACAGCGTCGATTTCAGTGCCTATTCGGCCGGACTCGATGCGTTGGCCTGGATCATCGAGCACCGTAATCTCACCCAGGCACTCGAACGGGCACTGCGCTTCAGGGACATCCAGGTCATCGAGGGCGGGGTTGGCGGTGGTGAGATCGAGGTGTTCCCCAGTCACGTCGAAGTCCGGGCAGAGCCCTCTTCCGCAGAGCCACTTCGCGCGCGTCTGCTGATCGGGGCAGACGGTGCCCGTTCGGGGGTCCGGACGGCCATGGGGCTGGATGGCGCCCAGCACGAATATGAACAGCACGCGGTCGTCGCGAATTTTCTGGGTGAGCATTCTCATCTGGACACGGCGCGTCAATGGTTCGGCGACGATGGCGTTCTCGCACTGCTTCCCTTGCCTCTTGATGAGCAACGTCGCGGGCGCCTGAGTCTGGTTTGGTCGGTCCCGAGGGCCCGGGCGGACGAACTCATGGCGCTGACTCCGGAGGGGCTGGCTGCGACCGTATCCAATGCAGTACACGGGCAATTCGGGCGTCTCGAGCCCTTGAGTTCCGCGCAGTGCCTCCCACTGATGCGCCTCTCGGCGCGCGCGCTCGTGGCCCCGCGCGTTGCTTTAGTCGGCGATGCCGGTCATGTCATTCACCCTATGGCCGGACAGGGGCTGAATCTTGGATTAGGCGACGTGACGACCCTGGCCCGGGTCTTGGCTCAACGCGAGGCTGGTCGGGATTGCGGCGAAATCACCTTGCTTCGACGTTATGCCCGAGCACGGGCAGAGCCGGTCCTTGCCATGACACTGGCCACCGACGGTTTGTATCGTATGTTCTACCAGGCGCCCGTACAGATTGCGCCGCTTCGAAATCTCGCCTTCCGGGCGCTCAACCAGCTCACGTTTGCCAAGCGCTGGATGGTCACCCAGGCGGCGGGGTCTATCTTTTGATGAAAGGTTTTCTGATGGGCATTAAGACTGGATTTGGCACTGGATTTAGTCATAGATTTAAAGAGACCGCTCGCGCAATCTCCCGTCCTTGGGCCGTTGCGGCCATGGCGATGTTGCTCGCGGTCTCCGGGCCAGCAGCGGCGAATACCGATGTCGTGCGCTCAGCGGTCGAATCCTGGTTGAAAGGGATGAAGGTCGCAGTGGTCGTCGAGGGTGTTCAGAAGACGCCGATCTCGGGTCTCTATGAAGTGCGCCTGGGGAGCGAACTCATCTACGTCGATGAGAAGGGGCGATACGGTCTGGTGGATGGCCGCTTGATTGACCTGAAGTCCAATCGCAACATCACGCAGGAGCGCATTGACGAATTGATGCGCATCAATTTTTCAGACCTACCGCTGGACCTTGCGCTAAAGCAAGTCAATGGCAATGGCAAGCGCGTACTCGCCGTGTTTGAGGATCCCCGCTGCCCGCACTGTCGTAACCTACGCCGCGAGTTGATCAAACTCGAAAACGCAACGATCTACACCTTTCCATATCCGATTCTGTCGCAAGAATCGGAAGACAAAAGCCGAGCCGTATGGTGCTCGACTGGGTCTGATCGGATGAAGGTCTGGAACGATCTGGTGATGGACGGAAAGAGTCCTGAAGAACCCAAGTCATCGTGTGAAGCGCCGATCGCCCGCCAACTTGAGCTAGGCCGCAAATACAAAATCTCGGGCACCCCGACGATCTTTTTCACGAATGGCCGCCGCGTACCCGGTGGACTCTCCGGGGAACGTCTGCGTCAGATGGTCGACGAGAACTCAACCAAGGGTTGAGGATTCGGGGCGCTAGGGCAGCGGCGGAGTTTCGCCGCGTGGCCACAAGAGCCACAAGCGCCCAGTCGAGCGCATCCGGCCAGCTAGATCGGCGGCACTCTGGCCATCCACTGCATCGAAGCCCCAAAAGAAATCCGCCCGCACGGGGCCACGAATCGCCCCGCCTGTATCTTGGGCAACGACGAGGCGTTCGAGTGCGCCTTCGCGGCCCGGATGGTTCGTGCTGACATAGAGCATCGTTCCCAATGGGAGTGCTTTTGGATCGATAGCGGCCGATCGGGTGGGGGTTAAGGGCACACCCAGCGCACCCGGCGGTCCCTCGTCCGCCTCACGGGGTGGGGGCAATTCTCGAAAAAACACGAAACTCGGATTCGTGGCCATGACCGACCGAGCCTCTTGTGGATGAGTTCGCAGCCAGTCCCGAATCGCGGGTGCAGTCGCGGAACCAGCCTGTAAGGCCCCGCGACGGATCAGTTCCCGACCAATCGGAAAATATGGGTGACCGTTCTGATCCGAATAACCGACCCTTAAAACAGAACCATCCTCAAGGCGGACTCGGCCAGACCCCTGGATCTCCAAAAAGAATGCATCCACAGGATCGTCGACCCAGACCAGTGGCTTAGCGGGAGTCTGGTTCTCGATTTCGGTTCGATCGCCATACGGTACAACCCGGGGTGGACCTTTCGCTGACGTCACAAGGCGGCCACGCATCCGGAGATTTTTCGTTTCCGAATAGACCGAACCAAGATCCAGGACGAGTAGATCATCTGGGCGGCCCCTGATTGGGGTGACGAATCGTTCACTCCGCTCCCGCGACCCGCGCAGCAAGGGTTCGTAGTAGCCCGTGATCAAGCCCTCAAAACTGGGTGTGATGGTAGTTGCTGCGGTGGCGGGTTGGCTGGCGGTGGCTCCGCGAGTGGCGGCTCCACCGCGATCAATAGCCTCGACGGATTCAATCGCCCAGGGCCTGAATCGCTCCTCTAACCAACCGCGCAGTTCGGCTGGGTCCTGGGGCATTGTGGCCGCGAGTCGGCAGGTGACCTGCAGGCCAGGCGGACCCGATGGCCCCAATGGACCCAATGGACCCGAGGAACTGCCACACTGCCGACGCAGGGCCTGCGCCAGACCCACGAGGTCATCATCGGCCCAACCCGGAAGTCTGGCGAATTCGGTGGGCGTAAATTGGGCCTTCCGTGCGGCTGCAGGTGGTGAAGTCGGCACCGGCACCGCAGCAGGGTCTGCAGGAGCAGAAACCACGATCGGTCGGGTTGCACAACCGCCCAGGATCATCGCGATCGCTAGTACGAACAACCCAACCGCCTGCGCGCGGCCCCAGCCCCGGTTAAACTGCGGTGCTATGTGGGTCATTTACCTTGAAGCCTTCGCGATTGCCGCTCTGATGGTGTTTTTCGTCTGGTGGACGATGCGCGGCAAGAAATAACGCGCCAACCCAAAATAACGCACCAACCCAACGCGGTCCGACTGAGCGGTCCCGACCCGCTTAATGCAGGGAGCCTGGCGTGCGGAGCGCGAATTCAGGAATTGGCGCATCAAAGCGCTCCCCGTCTTCAGCGACGAAGAAAAAGCTGCCCTGCATAGAGCCCGTTTTTGTCGGCAGCGGACAGCCGCTGGTGTATTCGAACTTCTCGCCTGGACGCAACAGAGGCTGGTGCCCGACCACCCCCAGGCCTTTAACTTCCTGACGGCGCCCCATGGCGTCATCGATCATCCAGTGCCTTGAAATCAACTGGACCGGGATGGTGCCTTCGTTCGCAATTCGAACCGTGTATGCGAACGCGTAGACCCCTTCGTCCGGGCTCGATTGATCGGCCAGATACTGGGGCGTGACCTCAATCTCAACGGCGTACTTGCTCATGGGGGCCAACTCATGTTCGCGACTGGCTAGAATCACCGATCCTGCAACGAATTGCATTATGACGGGGATCGATTCATGAGTGCTCAGTCCACGGGACCTTTTCGGATCGCCCCCAGTATTCTTTCGGCGGATTTCGCCCGTCTGGGTGAGGAAGTACGGGCAATTGAGGCCGCTGGTGCCGATCTGCTTCATTTCGACGTCATGGATAACCATTACGTACCCAACCTCACTGTGGGGCCCATGGTCTGCGCGGCTCTGCGCCCGCTGGTCCAAATCCCGATCGACGTGCATCTGATGGTCTCGCCGGTCGATCGCCTGATCGTCGATTTCGCCAAAGCGGGTGCGAATCTGATTACTTTCCACCCCGAAGCATCCGACCATGTTGACCGCAGCTTGCAACTGATTCGCGATCAGGGTTGTCGTGCAGGGCTCGTACTCAATCCGGCGACCCCCCTCAACTGGCTCGACCATGTGATGGATCGTCTCGATATCATTTTGTTGATGTCCGTTAACCCAGGCTACGGCGGACAGTCCCTGATTGCCTCGACCTTGCCCAAGATCGGGCAAGTGCGAGCGCGGATCGAAGCCCATCAGGCCGCCGGCGGGCAACCGATCTGGCTCGAGGTCGACGGGGGTATCAAGGTCGACAACGTGGCCACGCTCGCGGCTGCGGGGGCGGATACATTCGTCGCTGGCAGCGCCGTCTTTGGCGCGCCCGATCCCCAAGGTGGGTATCGGGGTGTGATGCAGGCTTTTCGGGGAGCGTTGTCGTGATGATCGAGACCGAGTTTCAAGCGCTTGTCGCGCAGGGCTACAACCGAATCCCTTTGCTCGCCGAGGCTTTGGCCGATCTCGATACGCCACTGTCGCTCTACCTCAAGCTCACACAAGGCGGGGGCGCGGGAAGTTTCTTGTTGGAGTCGGTGGTCGGTGGCGAGCGATTCGGTCGTTACTCCTTTATCGGGCTCCCAGCCCGGACCTGGATCCGAACCCTCGCGGATTCCGCGACCGACAGCGGCGTACGAACCGAAGTCGTGACCGATGGCGTTGTCCAGCAAACAGACCATGGCGATCCCCTCGAGTTTGTGCGCCGCTGGAATGCTCACTATCGCGTGGCGTTGCGCCCGGGTTTGCCCCGTTTTTGCGGGGGCTTGGCGGGTTATTTTGGCTACGACATCGTTCGCCATATCGAGCCCTGTCTGGCCCGGGGCCGCAAAGCTGACCCGATGGGGATGCCCGAGATCTTGTTGCTTCAGGTGGACGAACTGGCGATCGTGGACAACGTCGCGGGCCGCATCTATCTCATGGTCTACGCCGATCCAGACCACCCACAGGCTTATTCCAATGCATCGAATCGATTGAAATCCTTGCAGGATCGGTTGCGCAACACACCTCTTGCCCCGTTAGATCCGCCGGTTGCTGAGCGC
This sequence comes from Betaproteobacteria bacterium, assembly GCA_009925965.1. Classification (GTDB taxonomy): domain Bacteria; phylum Pseudomonadota; class Gammaproteobacteria; order Burkholderiales; family Burkholderiaceae_E; genus RFPW01. The sequence continues at coordinate 7,540 of RFPW01000032.1, read as the reverse complement.
CCAGTTCAGCGGGACTTTGTGCGGGAGGATTTTCTGAGCGCCGTTGCGCGTGCCAGGGAGTACATCGCCGCCGGCGATGCGATGCAGATCGTGCTCGCGCAGTGCCTCAAGAAGCCCTTCGAGCAGCATCCCTTATCGCTGTATCGGGCGCTTCGGTCGATCAATCCTTCGCCATATATGTACTACTACGATTTCGGCGACTGTCATGTTGTCGGCGCGTCTCCCGAAATCCTCGTTCGACAGGAACAGATCACCGAAGGCCCTGATACCTCACAAACCCGAGTGATTGTTCGTCCGATTGCAGGGACGCGGCGGCGTGGTTCAAACCCCGCCGAAGATGATGCGTTGGCGCAGGATCTTCTTGCGGATCAGAAGGAACGGGCCGAGCACTTGATGCTGATCGACCTCGCCCGCAATGATGTGGGGCGGATTGCCCGGATTGGCTCGGTCAAAGTCACCGAAACCATGGCGATCGAGAAGTACTCGCATGTCATGCACATGGTGTCCAACGTCGAAGGTGTCCTCAAACCGGGCCTGGATAACATCGACGTGCTGCGCGCGGCATTCCCGGCCGGAACGCTGAGTGGGGCGCCGAAGGTCCGGGCGATGGAGCTCATTGACGAGCTCGAACCGGTGGGCCGAGGGGTTTACGGCGGCGCTTGCGGCTACCTGAGTTACAGCGGCGAGATGGATCTCGCGATCGCGATTCGTACCGGAATTATTAAAGAGGGTGTTCTGCACGCGCAGGCGGGTGCAGGCGTGGTCTACGATTCCGTCCCCGAATCCGAGTGGCAGGAGACCGAGACCAAGGCCCGGGCATTGATTCGGGCGGCCGAGCTTGTCGAACAGGGTTTGACTTGAACCTTGCAAGTCTCGCCCTGGTTCTGGCTTGGTTGTCACCGCTCGCCACTTTTCTGGTTGGACTCGGTAACACTCCGCTTACGGATGTCGATGAGGGCGCATTCGCGCAGGCCACCAGCGAGTTAATTGCCTCGGGCGACTGGTTGTCGACCACGCTCTTGGGCCAGCCCCGATGGGACAAGCCGATTTTGATCTACTGGCTGCAGGCCTTGTCGGTACAAGCGTTTGGAACGACACCGTTTGCGTTTCGCTTGCCCTCCGCCCTGGCGGGCGTGGTCTGGGCGTGGTTGGTGGGGGCATTTGTTGCGCGTGTCTCCGATCAGCGTCGCGGCGCGCTGGCGGTCTTGACCCTCGCGTGCGCGCTCGGTCCCATGGTGATCAGCCGCGTCTCAACGGCCGACGCGTTACTCAATGCCCTGCTGGCTGGCGCGACACTGCATGCCTATCTCTTTGTGCAGGATGGTGATCGACGGGCCTTGCGCATCGCGGCTGCCTGCGTCGGCCTGGGCCTCCTGGCCAAGGGCCCGATCGCGCTGCTGATACCCGGTGCCGCCGTATTGCTGCACATCATGATTCAGAGGCGCTGGATTGCGCTGCGGGACGTGCTGGCAGACCCAATAGCCTGGGCCATTTTGCTGGGAATCTCCGCGCCCTGGTACGTCTGGCAACTGGTTCAACACGGCCAGGCGTTCATTGATGGTTTTATCTTTAAGCATAATGTCGGTCGATTCACGCAGACCATGCACGGCTTTTCAGCCGGCCCGCTGTACTACCCCACCTGGACCCTGATCGCATTACTGCCCTCGGTCTGGCTGTTGGGACCGACGGTCTATCAACTGATCCGCGGCCCTCGCCCAGCCGCATTCAGTTTTGGCCTTGCCTGGTTTGCCTTCGTTATTCTGTTCTTCACCGCATCGGCAACCAAACTGCCGCACTACGGCTTCTATGGCCTGACCGGCCTTGTGATTGCGATGTCGATCGCGCGCCCCGAGCGCATCCCACGACTTGCGTTCATTTTCCCGGTTGCTATTCTTGTGCTGGCCGCTTTGTGGCCCCAAATTTTGACCCGCTTCGCACCCAAGGTGGCTGATCCGTTTTACGCGGCTGCGATTCCCGAAGCCGTAACGCGCTTTGACGACGTTTGGGTCCTGGGTTGTGCGACGGGTACGTTGGCACTCGCACTCCTCGGGTGGCTGGCTGCCAGCCGCCGCCGCCCGATCGCCAGCGGCGAAGTCGCCTGGGCGTTGAGTTCCATCATTGTCATGATCGTTCTGGGCCCCGGTCTGATTGGCCGCACGATCGAAGCGATCCAACGTCCGATCGTTGAAGCGGCCGAACGCGCAAGTGTTCGCAAACTGGATGTCGTGATGTGGGGAATTGATGTCCCGAGTTTTGCCGTACTCACGAGCGTCCGTGTTACGCGTCGCGACCCCCGTCCAGGCGACCTCGTCCTGACCAAAACACGCCGCCGCCCCGATTTGGTGCCCATCGCGACTGTCGATGAGGTGCTGTATGAGCGCGCTGACGTTTCGCTCCTCAAGTTGGGGAAGGCCCCCGAGTGAATGACGCAGCCCGGGGCGCACTTGAGGTCGCGAGGGTTCGCCTTCGCAATCCATGGCTGACAATGCCCGCCCTGGTCACGCTGAGCCTCGCTCTGGCGTTGTGGCTGAATCCAGAAATCAATCGCCAACTGTTCGAGGGGGCTAATAGCCTGGCCCGCGGATTCACCGCACCGTTCTGGTTGTTTGCCACCTTAGCAGGCGACACCACGGTCGTCCTGGCGCTTCTGACTGCGATGTACTGGCGGCGGCCCTTGGCGATCCGTTCTGTACCCCTGACCTTGGTGATTGTGTCGTTGCTCGTTCACATCCCCAAGCCACTCGTCAGCGCACCGAGGCCCCTCGCTTTGCTGGGTGCCGACGCGGTCGCCGTTCTCGGCCCCGCCCTGACGACACAATCGTTTCCTTCTGGTCACGCTGCGACCGCGTTTGCAGGCGCTGCGCTGGTCGCATTTGCGGGCGCATCCGCCCTGAGCGCGACGCTCGCCTTACTCGCGGCCACGCTCATCGCCGTCTCTCGATGTGTGGTCGGCGCGCATTGGCCCATCGACGTCGCAATGGGCGCCGCATTCGGTTGGCTAGGGGCATGGATCAGCGTGTACTGGTCTGAGCGGGCCGGCCCGATCACTGCACGGTGGCTGCACCGCGTGGGCCTCGTCATCGTCGCGCTGTGCTGGCTTGGCATCGTCAGCCAGCGAATTGTGCTGTTGAAAGAGTCTGGTTCTAAAATCAAGGTTTTGTCGGCTGGACGGCCGTCCATGGGTTGAACGCTCTATGCTCCTGATGCTCGATAACTACGACTCCTTCACCTGGAACCTGGTGCAGTACCTGGGTGAGCTTGGGGAGGAAGTCCACACCGTTCGCAACGATGCGTTGAGCGTGGCCGAACTGAGGGATCTTGGAGCGACTCGTCTCGTCGTGTCCCCGGGGCCCCGCACCCCCGACGAAGCCGGCGTTTCGGTCGAATGTATTCTTTCAATGGCGGGCCAGATTCCGATCCTGGGGGTCTGCCTCGGCCACCAAGCCATCGGGCGCGCGTTCGGTGCGCAGGTCAACCGGGCCCAGACGGTGATGCACGGAAAGACTTCCGTTATTCATCATGATCGCCGTGGCGTGTTCGCGGGGCTACCGGAGCATTTTCAGGTGATGCGCTACCACTCGCTCGCCATAGATCGTGCAACGCTGCCAGGCTGTTTAGAGATCAGCGCTTGGACCGACGACGGCGAAATCATGGGGGTTCGGCATCGCGAGTTTTCAGTTGAAGGGGTGCAGTTTCACCCCGAATCATTAGCCTCTGAGCACGGTCATGCCATGTTGCGGAACTTTCTTAAGCTGGCCGAAACAACACGATGACTGTAATCACCGCCCAAGAAGCGTTGTCCCGAACGATCGAGCACCGAGAGATTTTTCAGGACGAGATGCTCCACCTCATGCGGCAAATCATGCTCGGTGAGATCTCGCCGGTGATGACAGCCGCGATCCTGACCGGATTGCGCGTCAAAAAAGAGACGGTCGGCGAGATCGCTGCTGCGGCGATGGTCATGCGCGAGTTCGCTATCCCGGTCAAGGTCGGCCCCGGCGCTCCGATTGTCGATATCGTTGGCACGGGGGGCGACGGCGCCCACACCTTCAATATCTCGACCGCAGCAATGTTCGTCACCGCGGCAGCGGGCGCACGGGTTGCCAAGCACGGCAATCGAAGCGTCTCGTCCAAGTCCGGAGCGGCCGATGTCCTCGAATCCTTGGGGGCTGCAATTACCCTCGATGCCGCCCAAGTCGCGCAGTGTCTCGAACAAACCGGCATTGGCTTTATGTTCGCGCCCAATCATCATCCTGCGATGAAGAACGTTGCGCCGGTGCGCCGTGAAATGGGGGTGCGGACTCTGTTCAATATTTTGGGGCCGCTGACGAATCCTGCATCGGCGCCGAATACGCTGATGGGCGTATTTCATCCTGACCTGGTGGGCATTCAAGTCCGCGTGATGCAACAACTGGGTGCCGAGCGTGTGCTCGTGGTCCATGGTCAGGATGGAATGGATGAGATTTCGCTCGGAGCCGCTACTCTGGTGGGCGAACTTCGCGATGGGGTCATTCGTGAGTACGTGATTCACCCCGAAGATTTCGGGATCGCGATGGCATCCAATCGCTCCCTACGGGTGGCCAATGCGGACGAATCCAAAGCAATGCTTCTCGATGCGCTTGCCAACACCCCCGGGACCCCGCGCGAGATCGTCGTGCTGAATGCGGGCGCCGCGTTGTATGTCTCAGGTATCGCTGAGACATTAATGAACGGTATCGAGCGCGCGCGCGCAGCCATCGCCAGCGGTGACGCCCGTCGCCGACTCGATCTGTTTATCGACACGACTCGTGCGCTGGCTGAAGGAGGACGGACCGGTGAGTGACATCCTTCAGAAGATTCTCGCGGTTAAGCGCGAAGAGATTTCAGCCGGCCGGTCGCAGCGCAGTTTCGCGAGCCTGGTGCGCGAAGCTCACGACCAGCGTGCTGGTCATCGGGGGTTTGCCAAGGCTATTCTTTCTCGAATAATGAATGAGTCCTCGGCTGCCAACGGAAAGTCAGAGATGGCGCGAACCGCAGTCATTGCCGAGTGCAAGCGCGCGAGTCCTTCGAAAGGCTTGCTGCGCGATCCATTCGAGCCCGCATCGATTGCGGCTTCATATGAGCAGGGCGGCGCAACCTGCCTTTCGGTGCTCACCGACCAATCATTCTTTCAGGGCAAGCCTGACGATCTGCTCGCCGCTCGCGCGGCTTGTGCGCTCCCTGTGATTCGCAAGGATTTTGTGGTCGACCCTTGGCAAGTGGCTCAATCGGGTGCCATGGGGGCGGACGCGATTTTGCTGATCGTCGCCGCGCTCAGTAACACCCAATTGAATGAACTTGAAGCGGCTGCAATTGAGCTCGGGCTCGATGTGCTGGTGGAAGTCCACGACGGGCACGAACTTGAGCGGGCGTTACGCCTTTCGACACCGCTGATCGGTATCAATAACCGGAACTTGCGCACCTTTGAAGTGTCGCTCGACGTATCGATCGAGTTGCTTCGCGAGATACCACCCGATCGGACCTTGATTACCGAAAGCGGCATCCTCACGCGTGATGATGTCGAGCGGCTTCGAGGCCATGGGATCTACGGCTACCTGGTGGGTGAAGCCTTTATGCGAGCCCCAGACCCCGGGCAGGCCCTCAAGACCCTGTTTGCGGATTAACGGCAGGTCCGGTTGGGTTTGTGCCCAGCCAGGCCGATCGACGTTGTTGCGCAGCCTCCGTGTCGTGCCCATCTTTCTTGTGGTTCTGAAGCGGTTCGGTTGCGCCGCTCTTGTGTTCGTTCGATCCAATTGTGAGTATTTTGAGCGTGACCACCTCGGGGCGGGGCGCTTCGAGTTCGATATGGATCGTCAGCAATTCGTCACGCCGAAACGCATGAACGCAGACCCGATCGCCCCGGCTCTTGCGGCCCAGTTGGTTTTTCCACGACGTTTCATTCACGCGCAACCCGTCGAGCGCCATCAACACATCTCCAGCTGAAAGCCCAGCACGCATCGCTGGCCCATCCTTCAGAACGGTTTTCGCCACCAGATCATGGCCCCGCTGCGCAGTCCAGAGCCCAAGCGAAGGGGGCTCGTCTTTAGCCGCGTCCTGCTTCATCTGAATACCCAGGGGCAACAGGAGTTCGGTCAACGGTAGGTCAGTCGTGCCCTCGACCCACTGTGCGAGTTCGTGACGCAAATCGAGCCCGGTTGCGTCCTCAATGATTTCGCCGAACCCGTCTTCACTCAATCCGAACGTCTGTTCTGATTTTCCGAATCGATTCCAGAGTAAGCGCATCACATCATCAAGCGAGTGTTTACCCTCGGTGCGAGCCCGAATCGTGAGGTCAATCGTTAGCGCGACCAGCGCTCCCTTGGCGTAGTAGCTGACGATTGCATTGGGGGAGTTCTCATCTTGACGGTAATACTTAATCCAGGCATCAAAACTGGATTCAGCAACACTTTGATGGTGACGCCCTGGTGCTTTCAGGACCGCAGAGCAGGTCTCGCCCAAGAGGCCTAGATAGGCTTCATGGGATAGCAGTCCAGACCTGACAAGGGTTAGATCATCGTAATAGGACGTGAATCCTTCGAAAACCCAAAGCAATCGGGTGTAGGCCTCGACCCCAGGATCAGCTTCAATCAGCGTCTGAGGGCGTATTCGCTTGACGTGCCACGCATGGAAGTATTCATGGCTGGCGAGCCCCAAAAGTGACCGATAGGCCTTCGGGAGCCCAGTCATTCCGGGGTAGGGTAGGGCCTCGCGTGAACAAAGCAATGCAGTCGATGCGCGATGCTCAAGGCCGCCATAGCCATCACTCGCATGGATCAGGAACAGGTAGTGCTCGAACGGTGCCAATCCCGATTCGGGCTCAAAAAGCTTCGCCTGAGTCGAACAGATCTGCGCGAAATCTTGCGCGAGTCGAGTCAGATCCGTGTCGTGCCGACCGGCGATTACCACCGCATGCGGTCTTCCACCCGCTTCGAACCGAGCGACCTCGAAGCGGCCGAATTCGAGGGGATGGTCGACCAGTTCGTCGTAGTCCTGGGCAACGAAGTCGCCAAATTTCCCCACGATTGGGTCTTCAGGATCTGCGTTCGCCAGGGCTACCCGTGGCAACGTGGTCGCAACGCGCCAATCGATCAGGCGCGGATCGTCCGGGTGGGTCAGACGCAGGGCCACGGGGCCGTTCGGCTGATCAACCGCCCGCATCAAGACGGCTGAACCGGTCAGAAAGCCTCGCCTCGCATCCAGATAGGCGGCCCGAACCGAGGTGTCATGGGCGTAAACCTGATAAGTCAAGCTGAGCGGACCCCTGCAAGGCGCCGCATGCCATGAGTGTTTGTCGGTCTTGACCAGTACAACTGCTCCATCGGGGCCTCGCGCCGAGATCGCCACGATATGGCGCGCGAACTCCCGGATCATGTAGCTTCCCGGCGTCCAGGCTGGCAACGCAAATCGCTGTCCGGTCGAGGTCGGATCCGTCACCCGGATCGTGACCTCAAACAGATGGGCGTCGACGTCTGCGAGGCTGACGAGGTACTGGACCGGCGTGCCGGTGTCTGGGGTCGAATGT
>RFPW01000310.1 GCA_009925965.1 Betaproteobacteria bacterium | reverse complement strand
AGCATTCTGGGGCAGAACACGACTTCAATGCTCCTTCATGGAGGCGGCCATGCGGCGCGTCAGTGGATTGAGGAGGTAGGTCAGGACCGTACGCTCACCCGTTCGGATGATGACATCGGCTGGCATACCGGGGTGCATCTGACGCTTACCCAACGCTTTCATTCCGTCTGGGGTGATTTCGACACGGGCCAGAAAATAGACCATACCGGTTTGCGGCTCGGACAGCAGATCGCCAGACACCGAGATGACCTTCCCTTCAACCACCAGGGTTGGCGAGTTGATGAAGCTCGAAAATCGAACATCGGCCAGCAATCCGGGACGCACGCTATCGATCAGGTTCGGGGGGATCCGCGTTTCGAGCAAGAGTGAATCGCCCTGCGGAACAATGTCCATCAGCTTTTGGCCCGGTGCGACGACCCCGCCGACCGTTTGATAAGCGAGACCAACAACCTGGCCGGTGGCCGGAGATTTGACGACGGTCCGCTCGAGCTCTTCTCTCAACGCGATCACTTTGCCTTGGTCCGACTGGGCTTCACGCGAAGCGTCGACCAGTTGGTTATCGGTCTCTTTACGATAGTCCTGACGACGTGAGATTACTCGTTGACGCAATTCTGCGATGGTCTGGCGAGCCCTCAGGCTATTGCCTTCGAGTTCGGTCGTGGCCGCTGTGAGGTCAGCGACCTGACGTTCAAGTTCGAGCTGCTGATTACGCGGCGCGTACCCCTCAGCGACCAGATCGCGGATCTTGTCGAGTTGCTCGGTGACGAGCCGACGCTGAGTCTTGCGGCTCTCGAGCATGCTTTGGTAGGAAACAATCTGGCCTTCCTGGCTCCGGATGTTTTCTTCGATGCCCTGCAGTTCCGCCTTCAGGCCAAGACGGCGAGTTTCGAAGAGATGCGATTGCGCCTCAATCTGGCGTTGAACAATGGGATCGCTCTCTGCCTGTTTGAGATCGGGATGCATCAGGATTTGATCTTTGCCCGATTGCTCAGCGATCAGGCGCGATTCCATTGCGCGTAATGATAGATAGCGCTGGCGAATCGTCTCGAAATTCGCTCGGGTCGCTGCATCATCAAGCCGAAGCACAACTTGTCCTTCCTGGACCTGATCGCCCTCGCGCACCAGAACCTCTTTGACGATTCCGCCTTGCAAATGCTGAACCGCTTTACGCTTGGTATCGATCGTTACGAGGCCCGAAGTGGGAACCCCCTCGTCGAGCGGTGCCAGCGCAGCCCAGGCGACAAACCCCAGGAGCCCAAGAGTGAGTACCCAGGCACCGGTGCGGCCTAGCCTTGAACTGCGGGGCGTCTGGCCGGATGTATTCACATCGTTATCATCAATCTGATGATTGCGACCGTTGCGACCGTTGCGACCATTGCGATCATCAAGATCTGTAATGTCTTTCCGTTCCGCCATATCGTTCTGATGTTTTTAAGGTTTCGGAGTGCGAAGGGCGGCAATCACCAGGTCACGTGGACCTTCGATCTGGACCTGACCATCCGCCATGATGAGCAGGCGGTCAGCCAGAGCGATCACGCCCTGGCGATGCGAAATCAGGACCACGGTGCTGCCTGCAGCCTTGAGTCTCTGGACGGCTTGCGCCAGGGCCTGTTCGCCCGCATCGTCGAGGTTCGCATTGGGTTCGTCGAGTACCACCAGCGCGGGTTCACCGTAGATGGCGCGGGCGAGCGCGATACGCTGACGCTGGCCACCCGACAGCGAACTGCCGGCTTCGCCCATCGGGGTGTCGTAGCCACGAGGAAATCGCAGGATCATGTCGTGCAGTCCCGCTCGCGTCGCCGCTGCGATCACTTGCTCGGCATTGACCGGACCAAACCGCGCGATGTTCTCGCTAACCGTTCCATCAAAGAGTTCGATGTCCTGCGGGAGATAGCCTAGGTGCGGACCGAGCTCCGCCCGATTCCAGCTTGAGACCGGCAGCCCCTCGATCAGGACCTCTCCAGTCACGTCTGGCCAGATCCCCAACATCACCCGAGCCAGGGTTGATTTGCCCGAGCCACTCGGGCCGAGAACAACCAGAACCTGCCCCGCTGGAACGGTCAGATCGATGCCTTTGAGAATCGGGGTTGGTCGCCCCGGAGCGGTTGCAAAGACCTGACGCAAGACGATTTCGCCCGTCGGATCAACGCGGCGCAGGCCGGGTTCGCGATCATCCTCGGGGTGAGCGTTCAGGAGCGTCTGCAGGCGCTTGAAGGCCTCACTGGCCGTGATCGCCGTACGCCACGAACCCACGAGCATATCGATCGGTGCGAGCGCGCGCGCCATCAGGACGTTGGTGGCGATCAT
>RFPW01000309.1 GCA_009925965.1 Betaproteobacteria bacterium | reverse complement strand
TTCGGTGCTCGGTGGTGTTGATGGCCTCGCCACGCAACATGGCATCGCGTCGTTCGGCGACTCCACGTTCGGCGGCAAGCGCGATGAGTGCATCCCGAATCCCTTCGTCCCAAAGGTGCTTGGACAGGTCGCCAAACACCATCGGGGCTTCGACCGAGAGCGTTGAACTGCGCTGAGGATGATCAAGGAAGGCTTGGCGTAGATCAAAGTCGCCGCCACGCCCCTCGAAAAGGGTCCGCAGTTGATGCCAGGTGGGGGTCTGATCGCAGGGGGGCTGGCTCATGTCGTCAATTCCTTGGTTTGGCTGCAGAATAAGGGTATCGCACGCCCTCAGTTTCGCTGATTTTTTGCTGGATTTTTGCTCGATTATTTAATCGATCATTGGTTGTAACGATTCAACAAGGCACTTCATGACGAACCCGATAGCGCTTCCTTTTGACGTCCTTTGTGCCCACCGGGCAAAAATTGGCGAATCACCCATTTGGTCCGTCTCCGAACAGTGCTTGTACTGGGTGGATATTGAAGGGCGCTCATTGCAGCGATTTGAATGGGCCAACCAGCACCTTTCGCAGTGGGCTTTGGGTGAGCGCGCCGGATCGATTGCATTGCGATCGCGGGGCGGACTGTTGGCGGCAATGGAATCCGGGATTTTTTACCTGGATCTTGGGGCTGAAGGCAAGATCGACATCGAGCGGGTTCATCCGATTGGTTTTCCGCGGGCCGACATGCGATTTAACGACGGACGCTGCGACCGGTCGGGGCGATTCTGGGTCAGTAGCATGGTGCTCGATACCGGTCTGGGGATCCCAGCGGGGGGACTGTTCCGGGTCGATGAACGTGGGTTGACGGGTCCGCTTTTTGAGGGATTGATGACCGGAAATGGCCTCGCATTCAGCCCTGATGGGCATGTTCTTTACCTCGCCGAATCCAATCGCAGCGTTCAAAAAGTCTGGGCCTTTGATTTGAGTGCCTCGGGCGAGATTTCAGGGCAACGGGTCTTTGCCGATTTTGCGCCATTGCCTGGTCGCCCCGACGGCGCTGCGGTGGATGCAGAGGGCTGCTACTGGGTCTGCGCGACCGATGCGGGTCAGATTCATCGTTTTACGCCCGAAGGCATTCTTGAGCGTTCGCTCAGCGTGCCATTTGCGAAACCCACCACCTGCGTGTTTGGCGGCCCCGACCTCGATCAGTTGTTGGTCGCGTCGTTACAGACCGCAAAACCAGTCGAGGGCTTCGACCCCGATCTGGCGGGAGCCGTGATTGCGATGCGACCCGGCTTCAAGGGTCTTCCCGAGTCGCAGTATGGCCACTAACGGAGGGGCGCTCGCGTTATCCTCTCGGGCATAAAAATGTTGGAGAATTCTTAGTGGCTATTTTCTCGTTGGATGGGGTCGAGCCGAAGATCGCCGCCACCGCCTGGGTGGCCGAGAGCGCGACGGTGATCGGGAACGTCATCTTGGGTGAACACGTCAGCATCTGGCCCGGTGCCGTTTTGCGCGGCGATCAGCCCGAGCCGATCACGATTGGTGCTCGGTCAAATATCCAGGATGGAAGCGTGTTGCATTCCGATACCGGGCAACCGCTGACGGTCGGCGAGGGCGTCACGGTTGGACATCAAGTCGTATTGCACGGTTGTACGATCGGAGATGATTCGCTGGTCGGCATCGGCGCTGTGGTGCTCAACGGATCCCGGATCGGCCGCAGTTGCCTGATCGGGGCTCGTGCCCTGGTGACCGAGGGCAAAGAATTCCCGGATGGCGTCTTGATTATCGGCGGCCCTGCCAAGATAGCGCGTGATCTGACGCCCGAGCAGATCGAGGCCCTCCGTCAAAGCGCCCATCATTATGTTGAGAATGGTGTGCGCTTTCAGAATGGGTTGAAGAGAATTGGATAAGGGTCCCGTGCAGGTCATGTCGGCTCAGCCCAGAACGGTTCGATCTGCCCGTGGCAGCACACTGCACTGCCGCAACTGGTTGATTGAGGGCGCCTGGCGGATGATCCAGAACAATCTGGATCCCGAGGTCGCTGAAAATCCGCAGGCGCTTGTGGTCTATGGGGGTATCGGCAAGGCGGCCCGCAACTGGGATTGCTTCGAGGCGATTCTTAAGGCGCTCGAGGCACTGGCGCCCGATGAAACCTTGTTGATTCAGTCTGGCAAACCGGTTGGCGTTTTTCGCACGCATGAAGACGCTCCCAGGGTGCTGATCGCGAATTCGAATTTGGTCCCGCGTTGGGCAACCTGGGAGCATTTTGACGAACTTGATCGGGCCGGCCTAATGATGTTCGGTCAGATGACCGCAGGCTCCTGG
>RFPW01000308.1 GCA_009925965.1 Betaproteobacteria bacterium | reverse complement strand
CGCCTTGAGCACGCCAGCGGCTCTGCAGGCCATGGCCGAGCAGGAGCGGGCGGGGTGCGTTCGCGCGGCAGAGCGGCTGCGTGCGGCCGGGCTGCCTTGCCCCGTCGTCAGTGTTGGCTCCACTCCGACCGCCCTCTCGGCCCGGCAACTCGACGGTGTCACCGAGGTGCGTGCAGGCGTTTACGTCTTCTTTGATCTGGTGATGGCCAATGTAGGCGTTTGCGCCCCCACGGATATCGCGCTCAGTGTCTTGACCACAGTGATCGGGCACCAGCGTGATAAGGGCTGGGCACTCGTGGATGCGGGTTGGATGGCGATGAGCCGAGATCGGGGCACGCAGGCGCAAGGTCGCGACTATGGTTATGGCCTCGTGTGCGACGCGCTCGGTCAGCCCCTCGATGCGTATGTCTTGAGCGCGGCCAATCAGGAGCATGGCATCGTGTCCCGCGTGGGCGAAGCTGACCGAACAATCGTCGAGAGATTTCCGGTCGGCACGCAGTTGCGGATTCTGCCCAACCACGCCTGTGCGACCGGTGCTCAGTTTCCCCAGTACGAGGTTCTCGGGGCCGGCGGGGCCGTACAAAGCTGGCCCCGTTTTTACGGCTGGTAAATCAGCGGGCCATCGCCCCACGTCGCTCCACGTCGCCTCACATTGCTTTGAAGAGACCACTGAATGTCCGACTGACCTCGAGCGTTTCCGGCCAGTCGCGCAGCCGCACCATCTGTCGACCGCGGTCATCCCGATCAACGCTGGCGATGGCGCCCACGTTCACAACCGTGCTGCGGTGGATCTGCCAGAACCGTTGCGGATCGAGCGTCTCCGCCAATTCCCGAATCGATGTCCGAATCAGGCCCGTGATGTTCGCGGATTGAACTCGGGTGTACTTTTCATCGCTGATAAAAAAAAGAACCTCGTCGATCGGAACCATTTGAATCGTCGAACCCACACCGGCCTGAATCCAGCGCAGCGCCTTATCGTTGGAAGTGCTTTGGCTGCGCAGTTGAAACAGCAGCGCTTGCAGATGGGGTCGGATCGCTTGCGTATCTTGGCCTAAGCGTTGCTGGAGTCTGGCCACCGTCAAGCGCAGCCGCTCGGGTTGTGCGGGCTTCAGGACATAGTCCACCGCCCCCCGCTCGAACGCCTGAACGGCATACTGATCAAAGGCCGTCACAAACACGATTTCGGGCGGACAGCGGTCTGCGCCGAAGTCCATCTGAATGATCTGGGCGGCCGCTTCGATACCCGTTAAGCCGGGCATGCGGATATCGAGAAAGACGACATCCGGCTTGAACTGAGCCACCAGATCAACGGCCTCCTGGCCATTGCGGGCCTGCGCCACCAGTTCGAGTTCGGGCCAGACCTCGCGCAGGCAGCCGATCAGTTGATCGCGCAACAAGCGCTCGTCATCCGCGATGATCGCCCTGACCTTTTCAATTCCGCCGGCCACCGCTAGTTGCATTTCTCTCGCCATCGCCTAATTGTCGCCCACGACCCGATAGGGCAGGGTGATTCGAACGGCTGCGCCTTCGGGCTCATTCCGAGCGATCGTCAGATTGGCATCCGTGCCATAGAGGTGCTTGAGCCGTTCGCGAATATTCGCCAGACCGCTGCCCAGTGGTGCAATGCTTGGATTGGCTGCATTGGGCGGACTGGCGCTGAAACCGATACCGGTGTCGCACACATTGATCAGCAGGCGGCCATCGGCAACCAGGGCCTCAATCGTAATCTGACCGCCTTCCGGTTTCGGTTCGAGACCGTGCTTGATCGCGTTCTCGACCAGGCTTTGCAACATCATCGGCGGGAACTCGGCCGACAGCAGTCCCGGGGGGATCCGCAGATCCGTTTGCAGGCGCTCCTCCATCCGGGTCCTCTGGATGTCCAGGTAGGGATGAATGACGGCCAACTCCTCGCCCAGGGTTCTGCGCAATTGCGCCTTGCCCTCGCGCAGGCTGGGCATCGTGGCGCGCAGGAGCGCAATCAGACTTTGCTGCATCCGGCTCGCGCGCGGCGGATCGGTCTGAATCAGATGATCGATCGATGCCAGCGTATTGAACAGAAAATGTGGCTCGAGCTGCGCCTGCATCGCCGCCATCTGGGCTTCGGCAACCTGACGCCGGAGTTGCTCAGTCTCTGCAGTCTCGGCCGCCACACTGGCCTGTGCTTCGGCGCGCAACCGACCGGTGTAGGTGATTTTGATAAGGATCGAAGCAACGATCCACAGGAATGCAAGATCCGTCAACAGCTTGCCGGACTCGGTGTGGATGTGGACCCGGCCCGAGCCCATGGTGTCCTTATCGTCCTCGTACTCC
>RFPW01000307.1 GCA_009925965.1 Betaproteobacteria bacterium | reverse complement strand
GTTCAGGGCGGTTTCACCATCCAACGCGATGCCGAGTTCGTCCATGCGCTGCCGAAATGCGTTGCGTCCCGAAAGCTTGCCCAGCACGATGCGGTTGGCCGACCAGCCGACGTCCTCAGCCCGCATGATTTCGTAGGTGTCGCGGGCCTTCAGGACCCCATCCTGATGGATACCAGACGCATGAGCGAACGCGTTCGCGCCGACGATCGCCTTGTTTGGCTGCACCGCAAAACCGGTGATGTTCGAGACCAGGCGGCTCGCGGGCACGATCTGGCTCGTATCGATTCCGACATCCAGACCAAAATAATCGCGCCGGGTCTTCACGGCCATGACGATCTCTTCGAGCGACGCGTTCCCTGCACGCTCACCCAATCCGTTGATCGTGCACTCAACCTGTCGCGCACCGCCGATCCGGACACCCGCCAGCGAATTGGCGACCGCCATCCCGAGGTCATTGTGGCAATGGGTCGACCAGATCGCCTTATCCGAATTCGGGACCCGCTCTCGGAGGTTGCGGATGAACTCGCCATAAAGTTCGGGAACGCCATAGCCAACCGTGTCGGGAATATTGATCGTGGTGGCACCCTCTTCAATCACCGCCTCGAGTACACGACACAAAAAATCGGGGTCAGAACGATAGCCGTCCTCAGGCGAAAATTCGACATCACCGACCAGGTTGCGCGCAAATCGTACCGAGAGCTTTGACTGCTCAAGCACCTGCTCGGGCGTCATCCGCAGCTTCTTTTCCATGTGCAGGGCGCTGGTTGCAATGAACGTATGAATCCGCGCCGATTGTGCTGGGGCAAGGGCCTCAGCCGCGCGCGTAATGTCCCGGTCATTCGCACGGGCGAGCGAGCAGACGGTGCTGTCGCGCACCGCGCTCGCGATCATCCGGACAGCCTCAAAGTCTCCGTTGCTTGAGGCGGCAAAACCCGCCTCAATCACATCGACACGCAATTTTTCCAGCAAGCGGGCAATCCGCAACTTTTCGTCACGCGTCATCGACGCACCGGGGCTCTGCTCGCCATCCCGAAGAAAAATAATTAATTTTTCAGCCATCAGAATTCTCCAGGCGCAACGCGCCGCAATCGCTGGCGCCTGAGCGCCTCTGTTAGGGGAGGAGTCGTTCGGGGCGGGGTCTCGCGCAGTTCCGTTTGGCCGGAAGCCCCGAGGCTCCTGCCAGGCGGCCCACCCGCTGTATCGTGCCACCTGTCTGAATAGAGCCGGGATTTTAAACGAGCCCGGCCACGGGCATCGATGTCAGTGCGCGGGGCGCGGCGCTAGACATAGTCGGCCGAGGCTGGCCTGAACCGGAAGGTGATGGTGACGTGCATCCATGCGTTGAAGCGTAGCGGATGCCCGCGTCGCGCGCAAGCCAGACTCCGCAAGCCGCACGTCGCGCGGCGCTAACGCTTCCGTGCGCTCGCCCTCAAATCAACTTGGCAACTGCGTCGCAGTTTGCGCGCTGTTCGTCGGTCGCAGGGAAGCGCGCGCAAACTGGGGTCAACTGGGCCCGCAGCCGGTTTAACACGGCAGACTCACGCCCCCCCTGATTCCAGTCCCGCAACTTGGTGGCGACCCGCTGCATCGATCGCCCACTACGTTCGTAAAAGGCACTCGAATCCTGACTAGCCTGAGTGATCAGGCGTGCGGCCAGTTCTTCGATCGATTGCACCTCTTTAGGGGACAAATCAACCAGTGCGCTGAGGTATGCGGCACCCCACTGCAATCGGGTCGCGGGACCAACACTTGTCTCATAGGCCTCTCGATACCAGCGTAACGCATCAGCATTTCGGCCGAGCTTGCGCGCATTGCTGCCGAGCTGGCTCATCAGGTAATACGGCGAATGACTACGAGCAAGATTCGCCTTCAGTAAGGCATCGCTCTCATCCCACAGGCCCGCCTGCGCGAGCATGGAACCCACGGCCGTGATCACTGCCTGACGCTCATAACCATCCGTTGTTTCTCGATCCATGCGCTGTGCCGTCTCGCGGACATCGGCCAGCAGAGCGGGCGGCAAACGCGGTTGCATCTCATCCTTGCCGAGATCGAGGCGCACCAATGCGACCCGCTCGGTTAGGGCCGACACTCGATCGGCCCGGGACAACGTTGGATCGGCCTGCAACCGCTGGAGGGCGATATCCATCCGAGTTAAAAGGGCCCGACGGTCGGGACCCGACTCCGCGGCCAGTGCCTTAACAATCAACGCAGCGCCGCCGGTCAACACGTCCATTTGCTGTCGTGCAAGTGCCTGATCGGCAAGGACTCGTTCGACCCGATCGCGCAGGCCCGCATCCACCGCGATCGGTT
>RFPW01000306.1 GCA_009925965.1 Betaproteobacteria bacterium | reverse complement strand
CGGCGTCATCCCAGGTCGCGCCATGCCCCCCGATCGCCCACACCGAGGCACAAACAACCCGTCCGGCCCATCCGGCCGATGCGCCCCAGAGCGGCGCGTCGGCAGCCGCATCGGTGAAGTCCTGCCAGACCGGGCGTCCCGCGCGGTTGATCCTAATCGATTGGCGTAACCATCCGTTGGCGAATCGCTCGCCCATCGAGCGTCGACCCAGCACGAGGCACTCGGAGCCCACCATGGCGCAATCCGCATCAAGATCAACTCGCAGCGATTGGTCCACAAAAGCACCGTCATAGACGATCGAGGGTTGGGGCAACCATTCGAGTTGCGCGCCACGCGCCACCTGAATGTGGGTGCTGGCACTCGCCCGCCCTCGATACCACTTCTGAGACCCCGGCGTGCTTGAACGCACCCGCGCGCCTTCTTCGAGATCGATCCGCAGCCGCAAAGAATCTCCAGCCGCCAGTCCACCGGGTGGATGCACAATCATGGCGTCGAGGCGGGTCTGTCCGCCTGCTGCGGCGGATGACTCGCCGTCCGCTTTCAGCGCCTTGATCAGCCTCAGCGGACCACGATGGGTGTTTTGGAGCAGAACAGTTTGCCCGCGGCGAGTTCCAAACCGCAGGTCAAGCGAAGCCGACCAGTGACGCGCGAGCGGCTCGCCCACAAGGTCCGGGACCACAGTCACCTCAAACCGCCACCAATCCGCGCACGCCGTCAGACTCCATGTTGGCCCCCAGACCCGATGCAATGATCTCACCACGCTGCAACACTGCGTAATGATCGGCTAATGATTTCGCAAAGTCGTAATACTGCTCGACCAGCAGAATCGCCATCTCCTTGCGCTCGGCCAAGCCAGCGATGACCTGCTCAATCATCTGAATGACATTGGGTTGAATACCCTCGGTGGGCTCGTCCAAAATCAGCAGACGGGGTTTGGTGACCAGCGCGCGCGCAATCGCCAGTTGTTGTTGCTGACCCCCGGAAAGATCGCCGCCCCGGCGCTTCAAAAAAGTTTTGATAATTGGAAAGGTCTCGAACACCCAATCCGGGATCGCCCCGTCGTTGCCCGACGCCGCCATGGCAATGCGCAAGTTTTCTTCGACCGATAGGCGCGGGAAAATTTCGCGTCCCTGTGGAACATACCCAAGCCCCAGGCGCGCGCGTCGGTGGGGCGCGAGGCTGGAGATGTCCTGACCATCGAGCAGGATCCGCCCGGATCGAATCGGCAGAAGCCCCGTCAGGCATTTCAACAACGTGGTCTTACCGACACCATTGCGTCCAAGCAGGGCTGTCACCTCACCCATCGGCACCTCAAGCGAAATGTCACGCAGGACGTGGCTACCGCCATAAAACTGGTTCAGGCCCTCGATGCGCAACATGCTCAGCGCCCCAGATACACGGACACAACACGCTCATCGGCCCGCACCTTCGCCAAAGATCCCTCCATCAGGACGGATCCTTCGTGCAAAACAGTCACTCGACGCGCAATTTTCTCGACAAAAGCCATATCGTGCTCCACGACGACCAATGAGTGCCTGCCCTCCAGAGAAAGGCATAACTCGGCGGTTTGATCGGTTTCGGCATCGGTCATCCCAGCCACCGGTTCATCGAGCAAAATCAGTTTGGGTTCTTGCGCGAGGAGCATCCCGATTTCGAGCCACTGCTTCTGACCGTGACTGAGGCTGCCAGCAACACGGCGATGCGCCTCACGCAAATTAACTCGCCTGAGCACCGAATCAATCTGATCCACCTGGCCCGAATCGAGCGTCGACCGCAGGGTTGCGCGTGGCCGACGATCTGACTTGACGGCCAACTCCATGTTCTCAAACACCGTGAGCGTCTCAAACACGGTCGGGCGCTGGAATTTACGCCCGATACCCGCCTGCACAATGCGATCCTCAGACAATTTAGTGAGGTCAATGGACTGACCAAACGAGACCCGACCGGCATCGGGCCGCGTCTTACCGGTGATGACATCCATCATGGTGGTCTTACCTGCCCCATTGGGACCAATCACGCAACGCAACTCACCGTCATCGACCGAGAGCGAGAGTTCGTTGAGGGCTCTAAATCCATCGAAACTGACGCTCACCGACTCGAGATACAAAATCGGCGCGCTCATCTCGGATTCCCCGCACCGGCCGAACCACGTAGGGTGCGGAAAAATCCGATCACCCCAGCCGGCAGATAAAGCGTCACCGCGACAAACAATGCGCCCAAGAAAAATAACCAGTACTCGGGAAATGCCATCGTGAACCAGCTCTTCGCACCGTTGACCAGCCAGGCACCAAGAATGGGTCCGATGAGGGT
>RFPW01000305.1 GCA_009925965.1 Betaproteobacteria bacterium | reverse complement strand
TATCGTGAAATGGATCCGTAATGATTTTGAAGGCCCAAGCGATCGCGGTCATCGCATCACGAATGATCAGTAGTTGGGCCACACGGAACAAAAGGCCGCCGACGCCGATCGCGAACCAGACCAACCCGACCGAGTGCCAGAACTCGGCCATTGTGGTCCAGGCAGGCAAGGTGCCAAAGAGATCGCGTTCGAACCAGACCACCAGCGGACTAGCCGCCCAGAGTCCCATCAGCACCACTTTGCGCATCAGGTTGTAGCCGACCTTAATTTCTTCTTTGTGTTCGTGGGTGGCTTGGTTGACCTCGTCGTACCCTTTGGGCTCGAAGAAGAAATGTCCCGCCTGGCGGCTGGTCATCGAGACACCCCAGGCCAGCAAGGCGGCATAGGCGGGGTCAACGAACAACAAACCGTAGGCGGCCACAAAGCACAGGGCACTGAGGAGGTGCAAGCTCTGGTTGATCCGGCAATGGTGGTAGTAGCGGTGATCGTCCCAGCGCAGGACTTCGAGCGACTTGAAAAACTCTTTCACGGGGGACCTGTCAAAAAAGGTGACAGCGCAATCTTGGCTTTGGTTTGTGACGTCTTGGTGACAGAAAAATGACGAATTGATGTCATGATTCCAGCGAGCTGAATGGGTTTTGGCGGGACCCTTGCCTCATCTGCGCTGTCATCATAGTGTCTCAGTCCGGACGCAGAATTTCAAGCATGCAGGAAGAACCCGACCGCTCAATCACAGAGCTCAACCACCCACCTGAGCGCCCGCTTCGGATCGCCTTTGTCACCGAGACCTACCCGCCCGAAGTCAACGGTGTGGCGATGACGCTCGCTGAACTCGTTCGGAGATTGCATGCGCGCCAACACCAGATCTCGTTGATCCGGCCCCGTCAGGGTCATGAGCGGGTTGGTGAGAAGCCCCATCAGCCCCATCAGGTCGATCAGACTAGCCCGCGGGATGGCGGGTTGCCGATTGAGGAATTCCTGGTGCATGGCGTACAGATCCCGCGTTACAGCCAGTTGCGGATGGGGCTGCCGGCCAAGGGCTTATTGATCCGGCGGTGGACCTTGCAACGCCCCGACGTCGTTCACATTGCGACTGAAGGGCCCTTGGGTTGGTCGGCTTTGCAGGCGGCGCGTCGTCTGAAGTTGCCGGTCACGACGGATTTCAGAACAAATTTTCACGCGTACAGTGGCCACTACGGACTGCGGTGGCTCCATAAGCCCATCATGGGCTATCTCCGAACCTTCCATAACCTTGCGCACCGCACCACGGTCCCCACCAAGACCCTGCTGGCCCAGCTTGCCGCGAGCGGGTTCGAGCGTCTGGCGGTGGTTGCGCGCGGAATTGATGCAGCGCGTTTTAATCCGCGCCATCGTTGCGAAACCCTGCGGGCTCAATGGGGTCTGGCGAAGGGAGACTTCGCAGTGCTGTACGTCGGTCGCCTTGCGGCTGAGAAAAACCTCGACGGGCTTGCGGTTGCGTTTGAAGCCATTGAGCGTGCGAACCCGCGGGCGCGTTTGATTCTTGTCGGGGATGGTCCGATGCGCGTCGCGCTCGAAGCGCGATTGCCCAAGGCATTGTTTTGCGGCCAACAGATGGGGCATGACCTTGCGCGTTGTTATGCCAGCGCTGATTTGTTTCTGTTTCCCAGTAAGACCGAGACGTTTGGCAATGTCACCGTTGAGGCCATGGCCAGTGGTTTACCGGTGGTTGCGTTTGCTGATGGTGCCGCGCTGGAGTTGGTTCGTACCGACGAGACCGGTGCCCGTGTCGACCTTGCCGATGACGCGGGCTATGTGAGTGAAGCTGCCCGCCTGGCTCTTGACCCGGCAGCGTGCCAGCGCATGGGCATTGCTGCGCGTGCGACGGCGCTCCAGCTGGACTGGGAAACCATCGCAAACCGGTTTGAAATCGTTATTCGGGGCGCAATCCAGTCTGGCCTGGGCGCGTCGCCGGCCGATCCGGTCAATGTGCCCCGACCGATACCAACACGTTGATGACGCCTGCGCGCTCAAACTTGAGACCCATCGAATAGTTGCGGCCCCATTCCAGGGGGGCCTTGAGGCCCTTGAGAAGCAGATGGTAGCCGCTGGCCTTGAAGGCCATATCTGGGCCCGCGGTGATCGCGATGGAGGCCAGAGGAGGCGCACTGGCATCGGGGCCTGCGCGAAACTCCACTCGATCTGCCAATCTGGTGTGGGCAGAAAGCAGGCGGTCGTTTTGGGAAATAGATTCGATCGTCATGAAGATCGGCGCATCGCGGGAGGTCGGATCCGAGGCTTCTCCCCAGGGATGCACGACGGTAAAACCGTC
>RFPW01000304.1 GCA_009925965.1 Betaproteobacteria bacterium | reverse complement strand
AACTGCACCGAACTGCACCGAACTGCACCGACCCGAACCACAGCGCCTTCTATCTCTCCAACACTGAATCCAACTTCAAACGAGCCAAAAGCGCCTCAAATCCGTCTGCATCGTTGAAGTGCATCACGAGCCTCCCGCGTCCGCGGGCGGTCGCCGCAATCTCCACACGAGTCGCCAAGGCATCCGACAATTGCTGAGAGAATCGCTCAAGATCCTGATCCGCAGCCACCGCGCGGCGCCTGATCGGACTCTGGACCATCTCGCGATCGCGTTGCCAGTTTGCAATCAGCTTTTCAGTTTCGCGCACGGTCAGACGCTCAGCGACAATCCGATTCGCGAGAAGGATTTGAACCCCGGGCTCGACCGCCAATAAAGCCCTGGCATGCCCCATATCCAGATCGCCCGCCAATAACAGGGCCTGAACCGACTCTGCCAAGTTCAGTAGTCGTAACAGGTTAGAGGTTGCACTGCGCGAGCGACCAATTGCCTCCGCACATCGCTCATGGGTGAAATGGAATTCATCGATCAAGCGCTGGATTGCTTGGGCCTCCTCGAGCGGATTCAAATCCTCGCGCTGAATATTCTCGATCAGCGCGATCGAGAGTGCCTGTTCGTCGGCGACTTCGCGCTGGATCACCGGGACTTGATCCAAACCCGCCAGCTGGGCAGCGCGCCAGCGTCGCTCCCCCGCAATAATTTCGAACCGTCCGCTACCGTCGGGCCGAACCAGGATGGGCTGGATCATCCCGTGAACGCTGATCGAGGCCGCCAGCTCGTGCAAGGCACCTTCATCCATTCGCGACCTGGGTTGATACCGACCCGGGTAAAGCGCATGGACCGGTAGGCCCGGGCTCACGAGTGAATCTGGCGCGGATTGTGTTGTCGGATCGGCTCCGAGCAGTGCGTCGAGGCCTCGGCCTAAGCCCTTGTTTTTCTTAGCGTTCATGCGAGATCAGAGGTTCAGAATCAGAAGAAGGTCACAAGGCGTCAAGGCGCTCGAGAAGTTCTGCGGCGAACTCCCGATAAGCCTTTGCGCCCCGCGAGGCTGGATCAAAACTCACACCGGGCTCGCCATAACTGGGCGCTTCTGCCAGGCGAACATTGCGCGGAATCACGGTACGAAACACCTTGTCGCCAAAGTGGGTTTCTAATTGTTGAGCCACTTGTTGTTGCAAGGTCGTTCTAGAATCGAACATCACCCGAAGGAGCCCGATCCACTGCAAATCCGGGTTGAAATTCGCCTGAACCTTGCGGATTGAATTCACCAGATCGGAGAGCCCTTCGAGCGCGAAATATTCGCACTGCATCGGAATTAGCGCACCCTGAGCACTGCATAAACCGTTGAGCGTCAGCATCGATAAAGAGGGGGGGCAATCGATCAGAACGATGTCGTATTCCCGCCCCACAGCGACCAATGCATCGCGCAACCGGTACTCGCGGTTCTCGAGGCCGACCAGTTCAACCTCAGCACCGGCCAGTTCACGGTTTGCGGGCAACACGTCGTAGGGCGCGCCCGGACAGCGCCGCCGGACATCCGCGATCGACGCCAATCCGAGCAGGACTTGATAGACCGATCGGTCCAACACGCGCTTGTCGACACCACTCCCCATGGTTGCATTGCCCTGCGGGTCGAGATCAATCAGCAAGATCCGCTGGCCGCTGAGGCCGAGCGCCGCGGCCAAATTGACGGCGGTCGTTGTTTTCCCGACACCGCCTTTTTGGTTCGCCACCACAAAGGTTCGGGCTTGCCCGGTTTGGTTGGTAGTACTCATTCGCGACGAAGCCACACCAGATGGCGCTGTGCATCCAAGAAAGGCACGCCGATCTCCTCGACCTCATCGACCACCCAGGGCGGCAAAACGCTTTCCATCTCCGAATCCGGACGGAGTCCTTTGAGCGCCACCAGCCAGGTTTGTTCACCCGCGATGGCATCCACGTCGCTGGCGAAGTCGGCGAGCGTCGCATAGGCTCGACAGGTAATGAAGTCGAAAGAAACAGGAGTCTGCACCGATTGAACCCGCTGACCCATCACCCGCACCCGGTCGGTCAGGCCGAGACTGCCCAACGCCTGACGCAAAAAGGCCGCCTTTTTCGACACGGATTCGACCAGGGTATATCGGACCTGCGGCCAAACGAGCGCGATCGGGATCGCTGGCAAACCCCCACCGGAGCCAATATCGGCGAGTTCGGGTGGGTGCGTGTTCATGTCCGCCCGGTGTTGCCCCCGCTGTTGCCCCCGGTGTCGCTCCCAGTGTCGCTTCAGCGGCGGGACCACTGCTAGGCTGTCGAGCAGATGTTGCACGAGCATGCTCTGAGGGTCCCGGATTGCGGTCAAGTTATAGACCTGATTCCATTTTG
>RFPW01000303.1 GCA_009925965.1 Betaproteobacteria bacterium | reverse complement strand
ACGGTCACGAGTTGTCTCGGCGTCCATCCCGCCGCCAGGACGACCAGCAAAAAGAGTAAATGGTCGAGTCCGCTCAGAACATGCGTGGCGCCCGATCGGATGACATCCAGAAAGATCACCCAGGCGGGTGGGAAAACACGTCCGCCCGGATTGTCGGGGGTCAGCAACAGCAGTTGCGACTGGCCCCCGCGTTTGAGGGTGATGGTCAGCGTCCTTTCGGATTCGGCGCGGCCAAACAATGAACTTTCGAACCGGGCGTTCGCAAAGGACTCCGCCGGGCCGCCGAGGGCGAACCGACCCATCGCGACGATATGTGTAGCCGGGGACGAAGGGGCACTGTCGGGGGGAGACAGGTTGAGCAGCAGCCCGTCGAGGGCCTTTTCGCCCGAGCGGTCGGTCAGGCGGATGCCAGCTTTGATCTGCCTCTGAAGCTCTGGCGTGTGTCGTGCCATTTCAGCAAATGACAGTTTGCCGTCGCCATCGTCGTCCGCACCCTCCAACGCCGTGACCGGTAGCGAGACGACCAAAAATGCACCGTCCTCGACAAAATTGATTGTGCCCTTTTGATCAACAATCAAGTGTCCGTACGCTGCGGGGAGCGTGATGAACAGGCCCAGAAACGTGCCCAGAACCAGGGCGAGCGCAGACGGTCGAGCAAGCGCTCGCCTCAATAACTGCATAGCTTTAGCCACCGGCACCCGGTGGAGGTGGTGGCAATCCGGGGCCACCCGCCGGTGGGCCGCCTGTGCCAGTGACAACGCCCTTCACACAGCGATGGATAAACGGATAGGTATCGGTGACGGCGTAGTAGTAGATTCCGGCTGGAAATTCAGGGGTTACTCCGGTGCGACCGTTACATTCGTCGAGGTCGCCAGAACCCGCGATGTACTCCCAGTCTTGCCGGAATGAGCCCATCGCATAGAGATTGGTGGGGGGGCGACCAGCGTCCGGGTTGGCCTTTGTGCGCCAGCTGCCTGTTAGAACCTTAATCGCGGATTTTGAATTGTTTGCATCGGTATAACCATATCGTGCATAGATTGGGAAGCCGTCAGCGGCCCAGCCAACGAGTGTCATTGCTTGCCCCTTAGCGAGCTTCGCCATCAGATTCTCCGGCATCCCGTGGATGTGGTATTCGCCGGTGGGCTGAACGTGGGAGTGATTGGAGTCAACGCCAAAGTCCCATTTGTTAGCGCTGAGCGCTTCCATGCGCCAGACACCGGCACCGCCGCCGGCTTCGTTGCACATTCCAGTATCAGTGCAGGTCCCGGCGGTACCAGGTTCCATTTTCAGGCCATTGATCGAGTAACCGGCAAACTGAGGGGACGCGATCGTGGTCGCAAGCGATGGGGTCAATGTGTAGCTTGCATTGATGGCGGGAGCGCCCGCGCCCGAGACTTGAGGAGAAATCGCCGTCGCGAAGCTGCCCCCTGTAAATGGATGATTGGGAACTCCGTTCGAAATCAGAGTGCGGCTCGTGCCCGAGCAACTCCAACTGTAGGTGAACGGCAGCGTCAAGACGGTCGGCGCCGTGGCGTTAGTGCCCCGGGTGGCCATGCTCTGGGTTCCCGACTCGGAATACGGACAGAGGGCGGTGGCGGTGGTTTTTGTTTGCGCAGGGGCGCTCACCGTTAACGGCTCGGAATCGCCACCGCCGCCGCATCCTGAAAGAAGCGCTGTACACAGGACGCTTGTGACGGAGACGAGCAGGGCGTAGGGAACTGAACGCATGGATTGAAACCTTCTCAAGTAGAATCAGACCCTAAAGTTACATGAGGTCAACGATGCTCCAAGCCTACCGTGAACACGTCGCCGAGCGCGCTGCGCTGGGCATTCCCCCGTTGCCGCTTGATGTTGCCCAGACGGCGGCCGTCATTGAACTTTTGAAGAATCCACCGGCCGGCGAGGGCGAGTTCTTGCTGGATCTGTTGACCCATCGGGTCCCTCCCGGCGTGGACGATGCGGCCAAGGTCAAAGCCTCTTTTCTGGCGGCGGTCGCCCATGGCGACTTTGCCGTGGACTTGTTGCCCCCCGCTCGGGCGACCGAACTCCTGGGGACGATGGTTGGTGGGTATAACGTCAAGCCGCTGATTGATTTGCTTGACGATGCAGCGATCGCGCCGATCGCCGCCAAGGCGCTCAAAAAGACCCTGTTGATGTTTGATTTCTTCCATGACGTGGCCGAAAAGGCAACGGCTGGAAACGCCCATGCGCGCGAAGTTATTCAGAGTTGGGCAGATGCTGAATGGTTCACCAGTCGGCCCGAGGTTGCTCAGCGCATTACGGTCAGCGTTTTCAAAGTGCCGGGTGAGACCAATACCGATGACCTTTCGCCAGCGCCTGATGCCTGGAGCCGTCCCGACATCCCGTTG
>RFPW01000302.1 GCA_009925965.1 Betaproteobacteria bacterium | reverse complement strand
ATGGCCAAGAAAGAACCCACCACCCTCGCCATGACTACACGCGTTCTGTTTGTCTGTATGGGCAACATTTGTCGATCGCCGATTGCCGAGGGCATTTTCCGATCGCTGATCCGTCAGGCGGGCCTAGAAGAAGTCGTGACCGTGGCCTCGGCCGGGACGCACGCCTTCCATGTGGGCGAAGCCCCCGACAAGCGCGCCGTATCGGTCGCGAGCAAACGCGGCATTGACATTGCCCACATGCGCGCACGCCGGATTGAGGACGTCGATTACGAGAACTTCGATCTCATCCTTGCGATGGATTGGGACAATCTCTCGCTCCTGCAACAACAGGCGCCCAAGAAATATCATCACAAGCTGCAGTTGCTGATGCGCTTCGCCAGCGACCACGAGAGCGCCACGATCCCGGACCCTTACTACGGCGGGACGCAGGGTTTTGACACCACTTATGACTATATCCAGGATGCCTGTACCGGCTTGCTGGAGGTGGCTAAGCGGCGCGCGACGCAGGTGGCGGCGGCCTGATCGTAATGGTTGACTAAAACGCTTGGGTTTAGCTATACTTGACTGGAACACTGGGTCTTTCCCGAGCATTCCAGCCAAGGAGGCGATGCGATGCGTTTGACCACCAAAGGTCGGTTTGCGGTGACGGCAATGATTGATCTGGCGATGCGCCAGCAACACGGACCCGTCACGCTGGCAGGTATCAGCCAGCGCCAAAAGATTTCATTGTCCTACCTCGAACAGTTGTTCGGGCGGCTGCGCCGTCACGAACTCGTTGAGAGCACTCGTGGGCCCGGCGGTGGTTACTCGCTTGGTCGGGAGCCCATTCAAATTTCGGTCGCCGAAATTATTTTTGCGGTCGACGAGCCTCTCGATGCGACCCACTGTGGTGGGCGCGAGGACTGTAACGACGACGGCCCGTGCATGACCCACGAACTGTGGTCCAACCTCAATGTCAAGATGTTGGAGTACCTGAGTTCGGTCAACCTGGCTGATCTGGTTAGTCAGCAGCGCAATCGACCGACGACCATCCGGTCCGAGCCGATTTCTATTTTGCGTGAGCATCGGGCTGCGCTCGAATTGCCCACGTCGACCCTGCAGTCGATTGATCTCAATGGACTGCGACACGTTTGAGCACCTTCATGAAACAGCCAATTTACTTTGATTATTCCGCCACGACCCCGGTTGACCCGCGTGTCGTGGATGCGATGCTGCCCTTCCTGCGCGAAGACTTTGGCAACCCCGCTTCTCGCAGCCACGCCTATGGCTGGCGTGCCGAAGAGGCGGTCGAGACCGCGCGAGGCGACGTGGCGGCGCTTGTGGGTGCGGATTCCCGCGAGATCGTCTGGACCTCGGGGGCAACCGAATCGATCAATCTTGCCATCAAGGGCGCCGCGCAGTTCAATCGCGAGCGCGGCCGTCACCTCGTGTCACTGCGTACCGAGCACAAAGCGACGCTCGACACCCTGCGTGAACTCGAGCGCGTCGGGTTCGAGGTGACCTATCTCGACGTGCAAGAAGACGGTTTGCTCGATCTCGACCGACTGCGCGACAGCTTGCGGCCAGATACCACCGTGGTTTCGGTGATGCATGTCAATAACGAGATCGGCGTGATTCAGGACATCACCGCGATCGGCAACCTCTGTCGCGAGCGCGGGATTGTCTTTCACGTCGATGCAGCGCAATCCACTGGCAAAGTTGCCATTGATCTCGCCAAGCTCCCAGTTGATCTGATGAGCTTCTCGGCGCACAAGACGTATGGGCCAAAGGGCATGGGCGCGTTGTTCGTGCGTCGCAAACCGCGCGTGCGTATCGAAGCTCAGATCCACGGTGGTGGGCATGAGCGCGGGTTCCGTTCGGGCACGCTACCGACCCATCAGATTGTTGGAATGGGCGAGGCGTTTCGGCTCGCGCGGCTCGAAATGGCGGTTGAAAATGACCGCATCCGGATGTTGCGTGACCGTCTCTGGTCAGGTTTGTCGACAATGGATGAGGTGTTTCTCAACGGGCATCTCGAACATCGCGTCCCGCACAACCTCAACGTCAGCTTCGCCTTCGTGGAGGGCGAGTCGCTGATCATGGCGATCAAAGAGATTGCGGTTTCTTCGGGGTCGGCGTGCACATCGGCAAGTCTCGAGCCGTCCTATGTGTTGCGCGCTCTGGGCCGTAGCGACGAGTTAGCGCACAGCTCGATTCGTTTTTCGCTGGGCCGCTTTACGACCGAGGCCGATGTCGACTTTACGGTGCAGTTGCTGCGCGACAAGGTCGGCCGGTTGCGCGAGATGTCTCCGTTGTGGGAAATGTTCCAGGATGGAATCGACCTGAATACCGTGCAGTGGGCTGCGCACTGATCCTCACTCATCAAGGAA
>RFPW01000301.1 GCA_009925965.1 Betaproteobacteria bacterium | reverse complement strand
CCCAGAGGTTTCGTAGGGGAGTGCGATCAAAGCGAAATCGAGGCTTGCGTCGTTAACCTGGGTGAGGAGCGTTGCGGTGCGCTCTTCGCGCAGCGCGATTCGTAACTCGGGCAACTGCTCACGCGCGGCCCGCATCAGAGGCGGCAGAAGATAGGGCGCGAGTGTTGGAATGGCGCCCAGCCGGACGAGGCCGGTGAGGGGGCCTGCACAACGTGCAACATGCGACGCGAGATCGCCTGCTTGGGCCAGAAGCACGCGGGCCCGTTCCACGACCTCAAGCCCGAGCGGGGTGAAGCGAACCTGCTGGCGGTCACGCTCAACGAGACTCGCACCCAGGAGTCTTTCGAGTTCCTGAATGCCGCCCGAAAGAGTTGATTGCGTCACAAAGCGCGCTTGAGCCGCCTGCGTGAAATTGAGCGTCTCCGAGAGTGCAACGAGATAGGAAAGCTGGCGTAGTGAGGGAAGGGCGGGCATTGCTCGACCTCAGGTCCGGAGATACCTCTGATCATAGCGGGCATCGCCGAGGATCGGTCGGATCGCGCTTAAACGTTGAATCTCAACAGAAACACGACTGTTTTGAGCGTTGATCAGTTATCCTTCAGCCGTAAATTTACGCTCACGCCGAGTACATTTTTGGGGCCCCCTGTTGCAGTTGCGCCAGTTTGAATCTTTTGTTCAATGCTCAGCGGAGGGATCACGCTGGCCAGAGATTCGTCTTAGCGGCTTTGTGCCGCCGGGGCCAGTGCGGGCAGAGTGCGTCCTTTTTCATGATCTCGGCGCCTCCGCCGCGTCCTTGGCGGACCTTGCCGCAAGCCTGTCCGATCACGGTTTTCGGGTTTTGGTGCCCGATTTGCCAGGGCACGGCGCGACCGCAGCGCGGCTGCCGCGCGGGATCCGGGATTTCGGCGAGATCGTCGATACGCTTTTCAACGGGGGCGGGTCAGGACTGCCCCGGTTTCTGGGTGGACTTGGCTGGGGCGCATCGGCCGCCCTCAATGTAGCGGCAGGTTCTCAGGGCGATTCGCTGTCCGGAATTGTCTTGATCGAGCCGCTGTTGGCCGAAATCCCTGCAATGCTGAAGCCGCCCGTTCGAGCAGGTGTTGGCTATGCGCAACGTCTGGAAGGGGCTGAGGCCTTGTTGCAAAGTTGGCATCTCGATTGGCTGATTGGTGGGTTGCCGGTGCGGGTTCCGGTCACGCAGCTTGATCAGTTGCCTGGTTCGGCGTCATTGCCGTATCGACTCTATCGTCCCTTCAGTAATGGCGCTGAGGGCTTGAGGCGGACATTCTGGTGTGAGAATCCGGTGCTCGCGATGTTGCCAACGCACAGTCACTGTATCGAGGTCGATCGCGCGGCAACGCAAATCGAATCGTTCGGCACCGGCTTCAGCGTCCGGCATTTCGACCATACCGATCTCAGCTTGGTCCAGCAGATTGCCCATTGGCTTGATGCCTTGGTCGAGAACCCAGTTCGAGAGGCGCCCCAGCCTATTTATCCTCCCGGCCTACCGAGCCATCCTTCACACCGGAAGCCCACATGGATTGGCTGATCCTTCACCGCGATGGTTCAGAGTTTTCGTTGCCCTTACGCGACGTGGATCGGGTTGTTCCATGGTCGTCCGCGATGATCTGGGTCGGCCGCGGCCAGCCTGAAGGGCTGATTTTTGGTGACGTCCCACCCATGGTGGTCAGCGAACCATCGACGGCAGTCAACGAGCCCCCGATGGCGGTTCCAAATGCATCCGCGCCCGACGACCCTGTCCCCGTATTCCAAGAGCCCCGGTTCGTTGTGCTGCGTGACCGGCGCCATGGTGACTGTGGAGTTGCCCTCGTCGCCGACCGCGTTGATCTGGCCATGCAGTCCAGAGGCACACCGATTTCGATTCCTCCGTCCCGCGACATTCACCGATGAAAAATACCAAGTCCAAGAATGCCGGCTCCCCCGGGGCCCTCCTGCTGCGTTATCTCCCACCGGTATTGATTGTTTTAACGATCGGTCTTTTGCTGACCACGGCTCTGGCTCATCTGTCGGCGCGTCAGGCCGACGAGCGAAATCGGAAGATTGTGGAGGCGGGGCTTCAATTTCACCTCACTCTCCAGCGACTGACCGCAACGCTGGATCCGGATTACGATCCGGCCCGGGCTGACTTTGCGGCCCTCGCAGTGGCTTCGAAAAAGTTCGCGGCCTCACTTGACGCAATGCAACGCGATCTGGTCATGGGATCCAATGCCGAGGCGCTTCCGCGTCGTCTTCGGGATGCCGTCCAACGGATCACCGAGAAACAGCGGGTCGTTGACGCGCTCACCGCGCAGGCTGAAAAGCTCGGGGCGGTCAAGAAGACTCTTGAGTCGGCTAGCGATAATTTTGGTGCGCTGCTTACGGAAATCAATAACCAATC
>RFPW01000031.1 GCA_009925965.1 Betaproteobacteria bacterium | reverse complement strand
TCGATCCCTCAAGGGGGGATCCAACCCGTCCGGAACACTTCCCGCCGCACGGAGTTGCGCTACCAACCCATTCGCCAACCCTGACCCCGCTACCGTGAGCGGCCAATCGCGACAACCCAGGCCCAGGGTCAGCAAGTCCGTGTCCGAGATTGCATCCGCAATCACCAATCCGCCACCTTGTTCTTGTAGTACCGCCAACGCCTGCGCCACCGCCGCAGGGCCTTGGGCCACCACCGGCCAGGCGAGAAGTGCGACGCGCCTGCGCGATTGCGCCTGCAATACGCGGACCAGATTAGCGTCGGTCATCGGGGTGAGCGGATGCTCGCGCATGCCCGTCTCCGAGAGGAGCGCATCGCCAACAAAGAGGTGGCCCCGATAGACGGTACGGGCATTCGCGGGAAAGGCTGGGCAAACCAGGGCAAGCTCCGTCCCCAAGTCGTCCATCAAGGCCTCGGCAATCGGTCCAATATTGCCCGCAGGCGTTGAATCAAACGTGGAACAGACTTTCGAGACGAATCGTGTGCAACCCTGCGCTTGCAACCACGCAAGCGCCGCGCGCGAATCCGCAACGGCCTGAGCAACGGGAGCGGTTCGGGTTTTGAGTGCCACGACCACGGCATCGACTTCATGGGTCCACGATGCCAGCCCCTGGGCTTGGGGTACACCGATCACCTGTACCGTGCGCAGGCCCTGCTTAACGAGCATTCCAGCCAGATCGGTTGCGCCCGTAAAATCATCCGCGATGGCTCCGAGAATGACGCCCACCGAGTTCTCCTTTCGCTTCTTTATGCAGCAAACTGTAACTCAGCCAGGCGGGCGTATAAACCATTGAGGGCGATCAGTTCGAGGTGGGTTCCGACCTCCACCACACGCCCCTGATCGAGAACGATGATCCGGTCCGCACGTTGTACCGTCGCCAATCGATGTGCGATGACAAGGGTCGTGCGTCCTTGCATCGCCGCTTCAAGGGCATTTTGTACCGCACGTTCATTTTCGGCATCCAAACTGCTGGTGGCCTCGTCGAGCAGTAAAAGCGGCGCGTTGCGAATGATCGCGCGGGCAATGGCAATTCGCTGACGCTGCCCGCCCGAAAGGCGCACACCGCGTTCGCCAAGGGGCGTCGCATAGCCTTGCGGTAAAAGCGCAATAAATTCATGCGCCTGTGCCGCACGAGCGGCTGCTTCGACTTCAGCATCCGTAGCGTCGGGGCGCCCATAGCGGATGTTGTCGCTGGCGTTCGCGGAAAAAATGACGGGTTCCTGAGGGACCAACGCCATGCAAGCGCGAAGTGTTTCCAGCCCGAGATCCTGGGTGGCAACCCCGTCGAGTCGAATCACGCCGGTCGATGGATCATAAAAACGCAACAAGAGCTTGAGCACCGTCGATTTTCCGGCCCCGGATGGGCCCACCAACGCAACCGTTTCGCCGCGCTCCAGGCGCAATGACACGGACTGCATCGCTGGCGTCGCCGGCCGCGAGGGATAGCAAAACGACACCGCATCAAACTCCACGGTCAGACCGCCCGCCGAGGCGTTTATCGAAGCTCCCGTCGTTGCGCCCGCGGGGTTCAGCGGCAATTGCGCAGGTTGCACGGGCGAGACAATGCTCGGGCGGGTTTGCAACCACTCAATGAGCCGCTCGATCGCGCCAGCGGCCCGCAAGAGCTCGCCCCAAACTTCAGCGAGCACCGCGGCACTTGAGGCGACCATCGCAATCAAGATCACCGATTGGCCCAGCGTTCCCGCGCCGAGCTCGCCGCGCAGGACCGCCTGCGTCCCCAGATACAGGCCGCCGACCAGTGCTGCGAAAATCGCTACGATGACAAACGCCGTCAAGGCCGCGCGAACCTGCGTTCGACGGATAGCCGTCGCAAAAGCCCGCTGCGTGGCCTGGGCAAATCGGTCTGCTTCGCGGGACTCTTGGCCAAACGCCTGCACGATCGCAATCGCGCCAAGCGTCTCACCGGCCATCGCCGACGCATCCGCTACCCGATCCTGACTCGCCCTCGACAACCGCCGTACTCGCCGGCCAACGAGAATCGCAGGCAATACGACACCGCCAATTGCACCCAAAACCGACAGCGAGATCAGCGGACTGGCAAGAATGAGCATGACCATTCCACCCACAAAGAGAACGGCGTTTCGCAGGCCCATGGACAGACTAGAACCCACCACGCTTTGAACAAGAGTTGTATCGGCAACCAGACGCGAGAGCACGTCACCCGTGGGAAGTGATTCAAAGAACAGGGCATCCTGACGCAACAAATGTGCGTAGACCGCGTCGCGAAGATCGGCCGTCACGCGCTCACCCAGCCACGACACCATATAAAAGCGCGCTGAAGTTAAGAGTCCGGTTGCGATACTGATGCCCATTAGCCATCCGAATCGTTCGCGCAGAATCGTGGGCCGATCGGCCGGTAGTGCAGCCAGTGCGGTATCCACCAATTCCCGCAGCGCCAGCGGGATGGCTAGGGTGCATACCGCCGCCAACCCCAAAAAAAGCAGTGCCAGCGCAACCGCCCCCCAGTACGGCCGAACAAAGGGCAGGAGCGCCCGGAGCGCGTCGGGGAGAGCCTTGTTGTTAGACATCAGGGCGCGGGGTTCGGCATCCGCTGATGGATCGATTCAATACCTGCAATAACTTCGGGTGGCAATTCCAGCCCAATGCTGGCGATGTTCGCTTCGAGCTGCTCGAGTGAAGTAGCCCCAATGATGTTCGACGTCAGAAACGGCCGGGAATTTACGTACGCCAGCGCACCTTGTGCGGGATCGATCCCATGACGGCGAAACAGGTCCACGTATTCACCCACGGCGGCCTGTGTCGATGGGGTGTTGTAGCGAGTGAATCGCTCAAAGAGCGTAATGCGTGCCCCCGCTGGACGTGCTCCATTGAGATATTTCCCGCTCAACCATCCGAACGCGAGGGGTGAGTAGGCGAGCAGTCCGACCCCATCACGCAAAGCAAATTCGGCAAGTCCAATCTCAAAAATCCGGTTAACCAGGCTGTACGGATTCTGAATCGAGACGATCCGCGGCAAGGTGGCGTGCGCGTCATGCGAGGCCGCTTGCAAAAAGCGCGCGACACCCCAGGGGGTTTCATTGGATACGCCAATTTGCCGAATTTTACCGGCCCGGACCAATTGGCCGAGCGCTTCCAGCGTTTCTTCGATCGCAACGGTCTCTTCACCCTCCACATGCTCGTATCCCATCTGGCCAAAACAATTGGTGCTGCGGTCAGGCCAGTGCAGTTGGTACAAATCAATGTAATCCGTTTGCAGACGTCGCAAACTGTCATTGACGGCTTCGGTAAGGTTGGTCGCATTGAAAGCAAGGCGGCCATCGCGAATATGCGACGGCCGCGTGGGTGTACGACTCGGACCCGCAGCTTTGGTTGCCAACACGATTTGATCGCGTCGTGAGGGCTGCCGGGCCAGCCACGTTCCGATAACCGTTTCCGTTCGACCCGCCGTGTCGGGCTTGGGCGGGACCGGATACATTTCTGCAGTGTCGATCAGGTTTACACCGGCTGCCAATGCGGCATCGAGTTGCTGATGGGCTTCTTCTTCGGTGTTTTGCTGGCCCCAGGTCATGGTGCCTAACGCAATCTGGCTAACCATTGGGCCATTCGGTCCGAGTGCGCGGAATTTCATCGAGTTTCTCCCTGGATGCGGCTGGCAGGATACAGGGTCGAGTCGCCCGGCAACTTTCCCTGCGGTTCTAAGGGGTGGGCGATCATGCGTAAAACTCTTGGTGGCGATTCGCCGACATGAAGGGCGTATTTTTTTGCACGCAATTCGAGATCAGCCTCGGTTAGGCGCTCATGCTGGCGCAAGTGCCCGACCCAGGATTCATCCAGAAACCATTCAACAAATCGTTCGGGTTCGGCCGAGTCTCTAAATAACTCCCAGGATAAAGCGCCGTTACGCAACCGATGACGCCGACTGTCGACCATCAAGGCGACAAACGCGTCGATCTTCGAGGGCTCGACGATATATTCAATCGTCACCATCACCGGACCCCGGCTCATGTCCATCGAGCTATCCGCTTCCGGCGCATGCCAATCGCGCGCAGGTTGAAGATCTGCCGGCCGGTGATCATTTAACGCGAAACGGCGAGCAACCAAAATGGCGGTCAACATACTCATCAGCGCAGCCGCAATGAGGGTGCCATGTAGTTCGGTCCGCTCTGCAACGTTGCCCCAGATCGCCGCACCCAAGGCGCTGCCGCCCATCATCGACATTTGAAAAATCGCCATTCCCCGGGCGCGAATCCAGTCAGGCAAGCCCAATTGGGCGGCCACCGTCATCGTGTTGGCCGCGCCAATCCAACCGACGCCCGCGATCAACATGGCGGGTGCAGCCACCCAAATGTTGGGCGCAATCGCGACCATCAGTGCCGCAACAGCATTGAGCAAGGAGGCGCGGATGACCAGTTGATCACGGGAGTACGTATCGCGAAAGCGTGGCAACAAAAGCACACCTACGATGGCACCCAAACCCATCAGCGCGAGTAGCAGCGTGTAGGTCGCGGCATCGCCACCGGGAAGACTGCGCGCGAGCAAGGGCAATAACGCCAATTGGGGCACTGCATTCAGAAAAAACAGGGCGGCTCGCCACATCGCTGCCTGCAGCGGGGGCGATTGACGAACGAATTGGAGGCCCACCCGAATAGCGCCAAAAAAGCGTTCCGCGGGCAGAGCGCGGATCGATACCTCTCGACGCCAGCGCAATATCGCCCAAGTCGCACCCAACGAAAGGAGTGCGTTTAAAATAAAAACCGCCGAGGGACCCAGTGTGGCAATCAATGCGCCCGCCAGAATCGGCCCAACGATTCGGGAACCATTCATCGAAATGCCGTTGAGCGCCAAGGCTGCCGGCAACTCGCCGCGGGAGACAATCTCTGGGGTAATCGCGGCAAACACCGGCCACCGCAATGCCAGGCCAACTCCATGCAAAAAAGTTAAAACCAATAACCAGGTCGCATCGAGGGTTTCAGTATAGGAGGCCACCGCTAAGGCGATCCCCACCGCCACGACCCAAAGCTGTGTCATCGCAAACCATCGCCTGCGATCAAGAATGTCTGCAAGCGCCCCGCTGGGAACCCCGAGTAGAAATACCGGTAACGTCGATGCGGCCTGAACCAAAGCCACCAGGAGCGGTGAGGTAGTGAGGCTGGTCATTACCCAGCCTGCTGCCACGTCGTTGGCCCACATCACCGTATTGGCGACTAACCAAACCAGCCACAAACGCCGAAACACGGCGCCGGCCAATGGCTTGAGGGCCTCCGGCCAGTGCACTTGTCTGAATCTCGTATTCAGATGTCAGACAAGGATTTCCGCCTTACACATCAATATTTCTAGCGATCAGTGCATTACTTTCGATAAATGCACGCCTGGGTTCGACGTCATCGCCCATCAGGGTTGTAAAAATCTGATCGGCGCCAATAGCATCATCAATACGCACCTGAAGCAGGCGCCGAACGCTTGCATCCATGGTGGTTTCCCAAAGCTGGGACGGGTTCATCTCACCCAGGCCTTTATAGCGCTGGCGGCTGACACCACGCTCGGCCTCCGACAATAACCAGCGCATCGCCTCTCTAAAATCAGCGACCGGATGACTGCGCTTATCACCAACCGTTCGATCAGCAATCGCACGATCCGCGACCGCAACCTCCCCGACCGCAACGTCCGTCGGGATTTCTTCGGTTTCTACCCGTGACCGACGCTCTCGACCCCGCCTGATTTCTGCCCCTTCGCGGATCAAGTCGACGACCAGCCGGGCACAATCGACGAGGATTTCATAGTCGCCCGACTCAACAAAATCCGCATGAATTACGCTGACTTTGACATTCCCATGAACCCGCCGCGAAATGCGCAAGGTCCATTTTTCATGGCGCTCATCAAATTGCGCCTGAACGACGGGTGCATTGATTTGGGCAACCACCGGTAAGCCTTTCGAGAGCGCTGCCTGTAAACGCTGGGCACTGCCGATCGAGAGGCTTTCATCGCTCAGGTTCAGTTCACATCCGTCCATGATGGCGCCCAACGCTTCGGCGTCGAGAATGACCGAGAGTCGATCGACTACCGCCTGCGCCAACAGGAATTTCCGCGCCAATTCACTGAGCGCATCGCCCTGAATCGACGTTGCACCCGCTTGCGGCACGAGCTCTGCGCCTTCGAGGGCGAGCGTCAACATATGCTGATTAAGCTCGTAATCGTCCTTGAGATAACGCTCATCCCGACCGTGTTTGACTTTGTAGAGAGGTGGCTGCGCAATGTACACATGGCCACGCTCAATCAGCTCGGGCATTTGCCGATAGAAGAACGTCAGCAAGAGCGTCCGAATGTGACTGCCGTCGACATCCGCGTCAGTCATGATGATGATTCGATGGTAGCGGAGCTTATCGAGTGAATAATCCTCAGCGCCGATTCCGGTTCCCAGTGCGGTAATTAAAGTCGCGATTTCCGCGCTTGCAAGTAGCTTGTCAAAACGCGCCTTCTCGACATTCAGGATTTTGCCCTTCAGCGGTAAGATGGCTTGGAACTTACGGTCACGGCCCTGCTTCGCAGAACCGCCGGCGCTATCACCCTCGACGATGAAAAGCTCTGCGCGCGCTGGATCGCGTTCCTGACAGTCGGCCAGTTTTCCGGGCAAACCCAAACCGTCCAGCAATCCTTTGCGACGGGTCATCTCACGCGCACGCCGAGCGGCCTCTCGGGCCCGAGCAGCGTCCACGATCTTGCCGCAAATAATTTTAGCGTCAGCAGGGCGTTCTTCTAAAAACTGCTCCAGTGCCCGTCCGACCAACTCTTCGACCGGTGCCCGGACCTCGCTCGAGACGAGCTTTTCCTTGGTCTGACTCGAAAACTTGGGCTCTGGGACTTTGACGCTCAGGACACACGCGAGGCCCTCACGCATGTCGTCACCGGTTGTCTCGACCTTCGCTTTGCGAGCGAATTCATGATCGACGATGTATTTGTTCATCACCCGGGTCATCGCGGCACGCAAACCGGTTAGGTGAGTACCCCCATCTCGCTGAGGAATATTGTTCGTGAAACATAAAACCTGTTCACCGTACCCATCGTTCCATTGCATTGACACTTCAACCGAAATGCCTTCACGACTGGCCTCGGCATAAAAGGTAGTCGGGTGAATAATGGCCTTATTCTTATTGATATATTCAACGAACCCCCGGACCCCGCCCGAGAACGCAAAATTTTCTTCTTTGCCGGTTCGTTGATCGAGCAATCGAATTCGAACGCCATTATTCAAAAATGACAGTTCCCGAATTCGTTTGGCTAAAACATCGTAGTGATACTCAACCAAACCGAAAATTTCAACATCGGCCAAAAAGTGAACTTCGGTTCCTTTTTTATCGCTCTGCCCAATACAGCGAATCGGTGAAACCTGGACCTCCACACCATCCGGTCCGAGTTGATTTTCAATTAGTCGATTAATGACCGCACCGCGTTCAAATTCCATTTGATGGACTTTGCCATCCCGCCGGATCGTGACTTTAAGCCATTGCGATAGCCCATTGACACACGATACACCAACCCCGTGTAATCCGCCCGAAACCTTGTAACTGTTTTGATCAAACTTACCGCCTGCGTGAAGCTCCGTCATGACAATTTCAGCCGCACTGCGCGGTGGTTCATGCCGATCATCAAACTTGACGCCCGTTGGAATTCCACGCCCGTTGTCAATCACACTGATTGAATTATCGGTATGAATTGTTACCGTAATATCATCACAATGCCCAGCGAGAGCCTCATCGATGGCGTTATCGAGAACTTCGAACACCAAGTGGTGCAGACCGGTGCCGTCTGACGTATCGCCAATATACATTCCGGGCCGTTTACGAACCGCTTCCAAACCTTCGAGGATTTGAATCGATGAAGCTGAATAATCCTGTGTCATCGCGATATCTTTTCAGTAAAAAAGCAATTTAAATTCGAACCGGCATCACGACATATTGAAACCCGTCGATACCGGGAACAGTCAGAAGTGCACTGGACCCCGATTCACCAAAATGCAGAACCACCTGCTCGGATTTCAAATTGTTTAAACAATCAAGTAGGTAAGATACATTAAAGCCTACATCGAGCTCTTCATCACTGTAGTCAACTTCTAACTCATCGGTTGCTTCCTCCTGATCGGAGTTTTGGGCTTGAATTTGCAGCGCACCTGGGCTGAGTTTGAATTGAACTGCCCGAAATTTTTCGCCGGTCAAAATTGCCACCCGATTCAACGCACGAGTAAACAAATCCCGCCCGATCGTCACGTGACGTTGATGATTTTGAGGAATGACACGCCGCCAATCTGGAAATTTACCCTCAACCAATTTCGTGACTAATTCGATCGCCGCCTCTTTATCATCAATGAACCGAAATCTCGCCTGATTAACCGCAACTTCAATCGACACCAACTCATCCGTATCGGCTAGCAGTCGTTGGAGTTCCATGACCGCCTTGCGCGGAATGAGCACCTCACGATGTGGTTGTTCGATCGCCAAGGAGTCACAGGTACTGGTTGCGACCGCAAGACGGTGCGCATCGGTAGCGACAACGGTAATGTTTTGACCATCCACTACCAAGAGCAAACCATTCAAATAGAACCGAATGTCCTGCTGTGCCATGGCGTAAAATACCTGATTGAACAGGTGCTTTAAAGTTGCCTGAGGCAGGGAGAACTGCACAAGTCCTGCTTCGACGAGGGTCGCGGTCGGATAAGACTCTGCACTCAGCGTTTGAAGAGTAAATCGACTTTTACCAGCGGCCAGTGAGAGTTTTCGAGCGCTATGACTCACAGTCACGAGGCCATCATCGGGCATGGATCGCAAAATATCCAACAATTTTCTAGCGCCAACAGTCGTTGTCATCTCTGCTGGATCTGACCCAGTGACACCTGGCGCAGCAAGTTCCGCCGTGGTTCGAATCTGGATTTCACTATCGCTCCCGGTCAATGAAACCGAGGTGCCCTCTCGTTTGATCAGCACATTGGCGAGAATCGGTTGTGTATGACGTCGTTCGATGATCCCAGCCACAATTTGAAGCGGGCGTAAGATCGCGTCTCGGTTTGCTTTGATCAACTGCATGATGTTCTTACACTCTTATAGGTAATATTTAAAGAGTAATAGTAGGTAATAAGGGAGTCGACTTATTCATCGATTCATCGAAATTGGCGGTGTGTCAGGCTCACAGGGCAACGAAAGCTTGTGGATAGGATGAACTCGATCGGCGTGAGCCTGTGGACAACTACCGGACCCAGAATGGTGCTCTCGGAAATAGGTTGGATGTCCACTGAGTTATTCACCGGTTGTTAGGCTCTTAGGGTTTGTTCAAGGACGTGAAGAGATCGATTCAGTTCGGT
This sequence comes from Betaproteobacteria bacterium, assembly GCA_009925965.1. Taxonomy (GTDB): domain Bacteria; phylum Pseudomonadota; class Gammaproteobacteria; order Burkholderiales; family Burkholderiaceae_E; genus RFPW01. The sequence continues at coordinate 6,500 of RFPW01000031.1, read as the reverse complement.
GTTGTTTTTACGTTCATTGGTGATTTTTCGAACTGCGTGTAAGACGGTTGTGTGATCGCGACCGCCAAACAATTCTCCAATGTCGGGAAGACTTTTTTGGGTGAGCTCTTTGGCCAGGTACATTGCCACTTGTCGAGGCAAGGCGATATTGGCGGGCCGCCGTTTTGAGCCCATATCCGCTACTTTGATTTTGTAGTAATCGGCTACAGTCTTTTGAATGAGTTCAACTGAAATTTGTCCGCGATTGACCGACAACAGTTCCCGCAACGCCAGTTTGACCAATTCGAGAGTGATCGGTTGATTGTGGAACGACGAATATGCGATGACTTTTCGCAAGGCGCCTTCAAGTTCCCGAACATTTTGACGTAGGTTTTTGGCAATAAAAAAGGCCACTTCTTCGCTCAGTTCTACTCGGCTCGATTCCGCCTTTCGAAGCAGGATGGCTACTCGCATCTCGAGTTCTGGGGGTTCGATGGCAACGGTCAGGCCGTAATCAAACCGGCTGACCAGTCGCTCATCAATCCCCGATAGTTCTTTAGGATAGGTATCGCTCGTGATGAGAATTTGCCGGCGTGCCGCGACCAATGCCTCGAATGTGTAGAAAAACTCCTCTTGCGTACGCTGCTTACCGGCAAAAAACTGAATATCGTCAATCAGCAACAAGTCAAGGGAGTGGTAGTAACGCTTGAGTTCATCAAAAGCCTTGCGCTGGTAGGCTTTTACGACGTCGGAGACATATTGTTCGGCGTGGATATATCGAATTCGGGCGCCAGGATTGGCTTCCAAGAGTGCATTGCCCACAGCATGGATCAAGTGGGTCTTACCAAGTCCAACGCCACCATAAAGAAACAGGGGGTTATAGGAGACCCCAGGACGCTGGGCAACTTGCAATGCAGCTGCACGCGCCATTTGATTGGCTTTACCGGTTACAAAGGTCTCGAATGTCAGCTCGAGGTTGAGTTTGCTACGTTCAACATGGGGTGCGACTTCTCGCTCAACTAGACCGGGCATAAAAGCCAAGCGTCCAGCCGACTCTTCGCGGGCATCGAGTTGGCCAATCGACTCGATTTGTGGCGTTATCGTTATGTTTGCCGGCGGACCCAGGCCTGATCCCGAGTGGCCCAACCCCGCGAGCCCAGTTAGGGTTGCAGGAGGAACGGGCGGTGGGGACGGTGAACTGGTTGGCAGGACTTCGTACTGAACTCGGACTCTGGGGTGAATTTCGGCGCAAGCCAGTTCGCTAATACGCGAACCGAACTGATTTCGGATCCAGTCGAGCTTGAATCGATTGGGTGCACCCAGTCGAAGCAGATGCTCGCCGTCGTCGTAACCCAAACAAATGAGGGGTTTGATCCAAGTTTTGTAAAGTTGCGGCGTCAGCTCTTGCTCGAGGCGCAACGCGCACGCCTGCCAGTGTCGGTCCATCATTCTTGGGGTCGCGGGTACAGGCTGAGGGCCTGATTGTAACGCGCTCGAGGGTTAGTTATCCACAGCTCATTGACCAGGATTTGCAAGAACCACTTGACGAGTCCGCCCGGGACCGCTGTAATCGAGGGCTTTTTTCCGATAGCTTGAGAGGCGAACCCTATGAAACGTACGTTCCAACCCTCGGTAACCCGTCGCAAACGCACCCATGGTTTTCTCGTGCGCATGAAGACGCGTGGTGGCCGTTCTGTCATTCGGGCGCGCCGCGCCAAAGGCCGAAAGCGGCTCGGCGTCTGAGCCTAGCCGGCCACACACCGGCCTTGCACTGATCTGGCACCCGTCGATTTGATCCAGCTGGCCCGGCGTCGGCCGTGGGCCAGTACGACCCACTTGGCGCTGACCTATTTGCGGGCGACGCCGGTAGCGTCTTTCGGTTTTCAATCCGAACCGAATCCGGATCGTAGCGAATTGGTCCTATCGGTGTCCAAGCGTTTAGCGCCTGCAGCTCCGCTCAGGAACATGATCAGACGCGTGCTTCGAGAGTCTTGGCGCCACCAAATCTGGCTTGGTCGAAGTCGATCGCTTGCTGTGATGATCAGGCTTCGTGCGTTGCCGCTTCGCGCGCAGCCGCTCGGGTCTGTTGAGTCGGGGGAGCTTCCTGTTCGAGCCAAACTCCCCAAGGGTCGAGCGGTTTTGGCGATACGTCAAACGGATCGAGCCCTCAAAACCGTTATTCGGGCAGAAGCGGATTCATTGCTGCAAGGGTTAGGTCGATCGATGAATCTGGCTGGACCCGAGCGATGACATCATTACTTGGCCGAGCCTTTGGTCGCCTGCTGACGGCCCTGATCGTTGGGTACCGGTGGGTACTGAGCCCATTACTGGGCCCTCGTTGTCGATTTTTTCCATCCTGTTCTGCGTATGCTCTGGAGGCGATCAATCGATACGGTCCGAGGCGTGGTTCCGCGTTGAGCGTTCGCCGCCTCAGCCGTTGTCATCCCTGGTGTGAAGGCGGCTACGATCCAGTGCCGGACCCAGAGTGCCCAACTTCTACGCAAAGGGTTTAAGCAGAGAGAAACATGCAGACGCAACGAACGATACTTCTCATTATTTTCTCGATGTCGCTCCTGCTCCTGTGGGACGCTTGGCAAAAGCAAAACGGACACGCATCACTTTTTGGCGTCGCGCCACCCGTGGCTCAGGCACCCGGTAAATCAACGGTATCCCCGAAAAATCCCACGGCCTCGAACTCGGATGTTCCCCAGGCCGCAACGAACTCCGTGCCCGCGACTGGGGACGGCGCTGGTTCCGCAGCGACCATTGCGGCGGGGACGAATGGCATCGCAGCCAAGGGCCGCTTGATCGTTCTTAAAAACGAAGTACTTGCGCTGACGATCGATACATTGGGCGGTTCGATCGTGCAGTCTGAATTACTGCGTTACCGCGATGCCGATGATCGTAAGGTTCAGGCTGTCTTGCTGACCTCCGGGGCAGGAAAAACGTATCTGGCGCAGACGGGCCTGATCGGTGCGCCTGAATTGCCAACCCATCGCACACCCTTTGAGGCTTCGAGCGCGAGCGATTTTGTTGAAGCCGTGCCTGGCAAACCCGTTGAACTGTCGATGACCGCCTCATCGGGTGGCGTAAAACTCAGCAAGCGATACACCTTGGCTTCAGGCTCCTATCAGGTCGCGGTTCATCATGAGATCTTAAATGAGAGTAGCCAACAGGTTCGGCCCTCGCTTTATCTCCAGCTGACCCGGGACTCGCACAAGCCGCCCGGTGAGAGCCAGTTTTACAGCACTTACACCGGACCGGCGGTTTATACCGAAGAGGCAAAGTTTCAAAAGGTTGATTTTGCCGATATTGAGAAAGGCAAAGCGATTCCGATCAAAAAATCCGAGGATGGCTGGGCCGGCATCATTCAGCATTACTTTGTCGTTGCTTGGGTACCAGCGGCCAATACGACGCGTGAGTTTTTCACTCGCAAGGTCGATAACGGGTTGTATTCCGTTGGGGCGATACAACCCTTGTCGGCGCTTGAACCCGGTGATCGTCGAACCACCGAATCAGTGCTCTATGTCGGGCCGCAAGATCAGCATGTGCTCGAGAAACTGTCGCCGGGACTCGATCTAGTTGTCGACTATGGGTGGCTCACGGTAATCGCCAAGCCGCTTTACTGGCTGCTGGAAACACTTCATGGTGTCGTCGGGAACTGGGGCTGGGCCATTGTTTTGTTGACGATTGTGGTCAAACTGGCGTTCTTTCCGCTGCAGGCCGCCAGCTATCGATCCATGGCCAAGATGAAGCAGGTCACGCCCAAAATGACCGCGTTGCGAGATCGATTTGGCGATGATCGCGTCAAACTCAATCAGGCCATGATGGAGCTCTACAAGACAGAAAAAGTGAATCCGATGGCGGGTTGTTTGCCGATCGTGGTGCAAATCCCGGTGTTCATTTCACTCTATTGGGTGTTGTTGGCATCGGTTGAAATGCGCGATGCGCCCTGGATCGGCTGGATTCAGGATTTGGCCACGCCCGATCCCTACTATGTGTTGCCGATCATCATGGCGGCGACCATGTTTTTACAAACCCGTTTGAATCCAACGCCGCCCGACCCGGTACAAGCCAAGGTCATGATGTTCATGCCCTTGATTTTTTCGGTCATGTTTTTCTTCTTCCCCGCGGGCCTAGTCTTGTACTGGTTGGTCAACAATATTTTTTCCATTGCGCAGCAATGGTTCATCACGTACCAGACCGAACAGGCCGCGTTGAAGAAAACGCGTTGAAGAAAACGCGTCGACGAGAAATGAACCATGGGCCCATTGGGGTTCTCGACAGAGGGCTTAGTGACCCTCGCCGTCAATTGGGCGGGGGCGCTGACGCCGATTGGGTGGGTCGAACCCGCGCTAGTGCCGCTGTGGACGGCCGGACACGGGCATCGATGTGTCTTCGACGTTTGCGCAATGCGCCCAACGCTCATCGTTCCGGCGGATCCGGTGTTGTTTACCGCCATCGCTCGCTGCGCCGTGGCTCAAGGAATACTTGTCGGTTGGCGCGATGAACTTTTTGATGTGATCGTTCCCGGTACTGGTGAGCGGATTTTTGAGCTTGAGCGCTCCGCATTTCGTCTCTTTGGACTTCAGAGCCAAGCCGCGCAGTTGATTGGTTTTCGACCCGATGGCGCGGTCTGGGTGGCGCGCCGCAGTCACTCGAAGGCAATTGATCCGGGTTTGCTCGATACCCTGGTGGGTGGTGGTGTCCGTGCTGGCGAGAGTGCAACCCAGACGCTATTGCGCGAGGCGAGTGAAGAGGCGGGTTTGACGCCAGATCAAACCGCGCGTGCGGTTGGCTGCAGCGAGTTCGAGCTTTGGCGTCGGGTCGCGCCAGGTGTTCAGCATGAACGGGTCACGGTGTTCACATTGGTGGTCGACCCGGATTGGATTCCGGTGAATTCCGACGGCGAGGTCGAGTCATTTCTTTGCCTCGATCCGATCGCGCTTGAGCAGAGCCTGGCGGACGGCGAGTTTGCTTATGAGGCCGCGCTCAGCATTCGGGCGGCACAGGCTGCTCGGGCGGCACAGGTCAGGTTGAGAAGCCATGGCGAACTCTGATCGCGACCCCATTGCGGCGATTGCGACCGCGTCTGGACGTGGTGGGATTGGCGTGATTCGGATCAGTGGTCAGCGCTTGGCCGACTTTGCCCAGGTCTTCTGCGCCCGGCAAACGCTCGGTCGACCCTTAGTGGCGCGCCATGCAACGCTCGTGAATTGGCGTGATGCCAGAGGCGAACCGATTGACCGCGGAATCATGCTTTGGTTCGCCGCACCGCATTCGTATACTGGCGAGGACGTGATCGAGTTGCAAGGCCATGGCGGGCCTGTGGTGATGGGGCAATTGTTGGCCCGCGTGCTCGAACTTGGTCGCACGCACGCGCCCGGTCTGCGCCTGGCCGAACCCGGTGAATTTACCCGCCGCGCGTTCTTGAATGGACAGATCGATTTGGCTCAGGCCGAAGCCGTTGCTGACTTGATTGATGCGTCGACCGCCGCCGCGGCGCGGGCGGCGATGCGTGCCCTCGAGGGTCGATTTTCCGATCAAGTCAATGTGTTGGTGAGTGCGGTGATTGAATTGCGCGCACTGATTGAGGCGACGATTGATTTTCCGGATGAGGAGGATGTAGACGTGCTCGCGCATTGGGACGCTCTGGGCCGCCTCGACGCGATCCGGTCGCTCTGGGGGCAACTGCTCGATGGCGCTCGTCAGGGGGTGCGTCTGCGCCAGGGGATGACAGTCGTTCTGATCGGGGCGCCCAACGTTGGTAAAAGCAGTTTACTCAACGCCTTGGTCGGACAGGACCTCGCGATCGTGTCACCTCTGGCTGGGACGACGCGCGATCGGATCGAACACGCGTTAGACGTACAAGGCCTCGCCATGACCCTGGTCGACACGGCGGGTTTGCGCGAAAGCACCGATCCCATTGAGCGCATCGGAATCGAACGAACGCTGATTGCGGTAACGCGCGCCGATCTCGTTCTCGAATTGGTCGAAACCGATGATTCAGTCCCGGCGAACGAGCGGATTGAATCGGCCGCTTCGGTGGACTATGCCCGTGATTGCCTTGGCAAGCATTTGCCGCCGCAAGTACCGGTGCTTCGGGTGCGCAACAAAATCGACCGCGATGGGCTGGCCGCAGGCATCGATCCAGCCCCAAGACCCGGAGCCGACGCGGGTCGAGCCTGGCTATCGGCCCAAACCGGAGAAGGCATGGCGCTTCTGCTCGGGCGCTTACGCGAGCTCGCTGGGCTCAGCGCGGTTGAGCCCGAATTCATCGCCCGTGAACGACACCTGCAAGCCTTGCTCGCCGCGGGTGAGCATCTGAATCAGGCCGACCGTGAAGCCCGCGCAAGCTTACCGGCGCTGGAACTGCTCGCGGAGGAGCTCCGCCTCGCGCAAACGCAGCTCGGCTCGATCACCGGGGAATTCAGCGCCGACGACTTGCTGGGAACTATTTTTGGGCGGTTCTGTATCGGCAAGTAGCTTGGGAGCAGTGGGAGCCGCTAGAGGCGCGGGGA
>RFPW01000004.1 GCA_009925965.1 Betaproteobacteria bacterium | reverse complement strand
TACTCGGAATGAACACGCAGGTGCAGGAAGTCGGGATCGGCCATAGATCCTGATTCTACCGGTGCAACCCCCCCGATATACTTCAACCGTGGACGCCTCTCAGTCACCCCCGGCGCAGGAGCGCAATCATCGGTCGCGCGCAGCGTGGACTTTGGTGTTCTGCGCGTTGTGCTGGTCAACCGCAGGGGCCATTAGCCGCCACCTGCAGGTCGCAGCTGGCCTTGAGATCACTTTCTGGCGCTCCGCTTTCTGCCTGGTCTTTATCGGTTTGGCTCTTGTTATGCGGGATCCAAAGGGTTGGTGGCGACCGTTGTTGCGAGGCGGCGGTGTCCTTTGGCTCTCAGGTGCCTGCTGGGCAATCATGTTCACTTGTTTCATGATCGCGCTCATGCGAACGACGGTCGCCAACACCCTGGTTGTGCTTGCGATTGCGCCCCTACTTTCGGCGCTGATGGCCCGAATGATCCTGGCTGAACCCCTCAGCATCACCACCTGGACTGCCATTGCAACTGCATTCGGCGGAATCGTCTGGATGGTCCACGATCAGATCGGCACCGCCCATGCGTCCACCGCAGCGCTTTCAGGGATGGCGATTGCCGCCGGCGTTCCCCTCGCGGCCTCCGTCAACGTCATTACGTTAAAAAAGTGGGGCGCTCAGGTCGATCTGGTGCCGGCCATCGCCATCGGCGCGCTTTTATCCTGTTTGGGCACTTTGCCGCTGGCCTGGCCTCTCGAAGCCACTCCCTGGGACCTGAGCCTGCTTGCGATACTCGGCGTCGCCCAACTCGGCCTGCCGTGTATGTTGATGGTCGGTGCATCCCGCCACCTCGCACCTCAGGAAATTGCGCTCCTGGCCCTGCTCGAGGTTCTGTTCGGGCCGCTCTGGGTATGGCTGGCAGCCGGCGAGCGCCCTTCCGACGCCAGCCTGCAGGGCGGGATCGTGGTGCTCGTCGCCCTCGTCGGTAATGCGGTTTGGACCGGCTACAAATCAAACACGAGCACCTCAGCCCCCTCCCCCAGTGACAACGTCACTGCAGACTCATCGACGAGCTTTAGAGCGTCGCCCGCATCGAGGCGTTGACCATTCACCGTGAGTGAGCCACGGGCAAGGTGAACATATGCCCGTCGCCCGGGCGAGAGGTTGTATTGGGTCGATTCCAGCCCATCAAATAAACCCGCCAGCAACACGACATCCTGTTGAACCGTCACCGAACCTTCGCGGCCATCAGCGCTTGCAATGACTTGCAAGCGTCCGCGGCGCTGAGAATCCGGGTAGTGCCTCTGCTCGTATCCCGGCTCCGATCCAAGAATGGAGGGCTCGATCCAGATTTGCAGGAAATGTGTCGTTTCGTCCTGGGCATGATTGAACTCGGAATGCTGTACGCCACGACCTGCGCTCATTCGCTGCAAATCGCCGGGGACAATCGCTGAGCCGTTACCCATGGAATCGCGATGCGCCAGCTCACCGGCCATGACCCAACTGAGAATTTCCATGTCGCGGTGACTATGGGTACCAAAGCCCGTTCCGGGAGCGATACGGTCCTCATTAATCACCCGCAGCGGGCCAAACCCCATGTGATCGGGATCGTGATAACCGGCGAACGAAAAGCTATGCCATGAATCAAGCCACCCATGCTGGCCATGGCCTCGTTCATTGGCAGGACGTCGTGTCATCATGAACTGTTTCTCCGAACAAAATATGCACTACGTTGGTCGATTCGCGCCATCGCCGACAGGCCCCCTGCACTTGGGGTCGCTAGTGGCCGCCATGGCGGCGTCACTGGACGCCAGAGCCCACGGTGGCATCCTGCGTCTGCGCATTGACGACGTGGACACGACGCGGGTCGTTCCGGACTCCGCAAACCGTATTGTGCAGTCCCTGAACGCCCATGGCGTGCGCTGGGATGGTGAAGTTCGCAAGACGACTGATCGCAACGATTGCCATGCGCAAGCTTTCGCGCGGCTGGTTGAGCGCGGCCTGGTGTACGGCTGTGATTGCAGCCGAGCGCAGATTCTTTCCATCCACGCGGCGCAAGGCCGTCCGCACGAACGGGGGTTGGAGTTGTACTACCCAGGTACTTGTCGTGCGGCCCGAATTCAGCCGGACAGTACAGGTGACAGCAAAGGTAACAGTACAGGTGACGCGCGCCTTGCCTGGCGATTACAGGTTCAAGAAGGTTCCGAGAGTTTCGACGACCGGGCTGCCGGGCGAATCACGCAGGATGTCGCCGAGGAGATCGGTGACTTCGTTCTGCGGCGAGCAGACGGTGCCTGGGCCTACCACCTCGCAATCGTCGTGGATGACGCAGCCGATGGAGTCACGGATATTGTTCGGGGTGACGACCTTCTGGGAACCACCGCGCGACAGCGTCAGCTACAACGTCTGCTCGGTTTCCCGCTTCCGCGCACGATGCATGTCCCCGTGGTGCGAACACCATCCGGCGAGAAGTTATCCAAACAAACCCAAGCCCCTGCCCTCGATGATCAGAACCCAATGGCTTCGCTGATCGCCGCCGCTCTGCACTTGGAGCTCGGGGGCTATCTTGAAGCGAGTCGATGGGACACACATCGGCTCGTTACAGCGCAAAGTATCGATACCTTCTGGACCTGGGCAACCGCCGCTTGGGCTCGGCGCTGGAGGATCGGCTAGCCTGGTGATTCAGTTTGCGGCGAATTCGTCGCCCAGAATGGCCATAAAATCCTGACGCTGGCCCAGCAAGCGAACGACATCCAAGTCATCATCGCGTTCGAAATAGCACCAGAGCAGCGGAAATTTGGCAACTCGCCAAGTCCGAAGTCCTGAAATGCCCAAACGCTCACCGAGCGTGGGTGAGCCGATACCGGGATCGCGTTCAATCTGGTCAAGCGCGGTGCTGGTAGCACTGGCTGCCGCTAAGGCGAGCCGACTACCACCCTCCCTGCGATAAAACCGGACCTCGCCCCGTTGGTCGCGCAGCGCCTGGGGGCGAAGTTCCGCCGGTTTCAATCGATCTCGCCGCGAGCGATCGCCAAAAGTTCATTTTCGTCTTCCATCGATCGAGGCCTACCGGGCCCCGACGCGAGCCCCCCTTCGATGAGATCTCGGAGGCGCTTCTTGGCCTGCTCCTCTTGGTCACGCCGCACCAAATCACGTATGTATTCGCTTGTGTTGCCGTAATTGCCTGCGGCAACGCGGTGGGCGATGTACTCACGCATCGACTCCGGCAAAGCAAAACTCATCGTCTGGCGGCTCATCAAACAATACTGTTCGACTTGACAACTGTTGTCAACGGATACGAGGGTCGAGGATCGAAGTAAGACCCCCTCTCGGCGCTGAGGGATCGGCTAGCCCGGGGGCTTACCGCCCAACAAGGTCGCCACGGCACGCGCAGAGCGCCGCGACCCGACGTCCCGAGAAGCCGCCCCGGCTGCGGCCCGCGCGGCAGCAGACGTATCGGCAGCAGCGACTGCTGACGCGGACGGCTCATAGGGCTGCAGAAAAAACCGATCAACAGACTCCGTGCGATAGCGTGAGGCGCCCGACGTGTTGGTCGACGCGCCCGCGTGACTGTAGGCGGTGGTGTTACGCCGAGCGGGCCGCTGGGACTTCTCGTCAGATCCGCTCGGGAATTCGCTCGGCACCCGACTACGGACCGGCAAGCCTTCGAGTGCCTCCGGCTTAAGTGAACGACCGATCAGCTTTTCAATCTGTTCCAGCAGACGCTCATCGCCCGCCACCATGAGACTCAAGGCCAACCCACTTGCACCCGCCCGTCCGGTGCGACCGATTCGGTGCACATAATCTTCAGGTGAAAAAGGCAGGTCGTAATTGATCACCGCCGGTAATTCAGCAATGTCAAGGCCCCGGGCAGCGACATCGGTCGCCACCAGCACCGTGATCGAACGCATCGAGCGTCTTTTGACGATCCTGCTGGGATTTATCACCATGGATCGCTTCGGCGTTTAAGCCATCCGACTTCAGTTCCCTGGCCAAACGCCCACAACCGATCTTCGTATTGGAAAAAACAATAGCCTGTTTGAGATCTCGACTACGAACCAGATGCGCGACCGCCGCACGTTTCTCATCGCTGCGTCCAACCATGAAGACTTGCTGAGTCACGTTTTCTGCGGTGGCATTGCGCCGCGCAACCTCGATCAGCTGCGGCATCTTCAGAAAGGTATTGCCGAGCTTCTTGATCTCCTCGGAAAAGGTTGCCGAGAACATCAAACTCTGTCGAACCGCCGGGAGCAGGGTCAGAATCCTTTGCAGATCCGGCATGAACCCCATGTCGAGCATCCGATCGGCCTCATCGAGGACGATGATCTGAACCTGGCCCAGATTGACGTTCTTTTGGCCCACATGATCGAGTAGGCGGCCCGGGGTCGCAATCAAGACTTCACAACCCATCCGCAATTGCGCGATCTGAGGCTGGATGTCAACGCCACCGTAGACGCAGGCAACCCGCAGCGGCGTGAATTGCGCGTACTCCCGGAAATTCACAAAAATCTGATCCGCCAATTCTCGGGTCGGGGCAAGGACAAGCGCACGAACGGGATGGCGTGCTGGCGAAGGGCTCGAACTCGCAAGCGGCAGGAGCCGTTGCAAAATGGGCAGCGCGAACCCGGCGGTTTTACCGGTTCCGGTTTGCGCGGCTGCCATCACATCGCGGCCGGACATCACCACCGGGATTGCGGCAGCCTGAACCGGTGTGGGCGTTCGATAGCCCATTTGGGCAACGGCTCGCTGAATCGGCTCAGCGAGCGAAAAGTCTGCGAAGGTAATTTCGGCCGGCTCTGCGCCGGCGGTCGTAGTGTCTGGAGTCATCGTTGAACGGTGGGCAGACCGGACGCGCTGGGCCTGCAAAGCGGGGCATGCAGCCAAGCTGCGAATCTACCACTCAGGGATTGTACGCTTGACGCGCGCGCTCGTACGTATCAGGAGTGTTGTTCCGAGTGCAGGTTGACGGCGCTGACGAGTCACTAGAGCATTCTGGAGACTTAACCGGAAACAAGAAGAAGCGACATTAATGATGAAACACGACCTCGTTGTGATTGCCCTCAGGGCAGCGCGCTGCAATACAAGCAGCAAAATTAGGCAAACGCGTGGCGGTGATTGAACGCCGCCGCGTCGTTGGGGGCGTCTGCGTCAACACCGGCACGATTCCATCGAAAACCTTCCGCGAGGCGGTCTTGCACCTCTCTGGCTTCCGTGAACGCGGGATTTACGGGAGTTCTTACACCGTCAAGCACGATATTCAGATCGAGGATCTTTTGTTTCGCGTCGAACACGTGATTCGCAGCGAGATCGACGTCATCCGAAATCAGCTTGCCCGCAATCGAATTGAGCTTATCGAGGCCACAGCCTCGTTTGTCGACGCACATCACATCGCCCTCGACGATGGGAGCGGCGATGAACGCATCATTCAGACGAGTCATATCGTGATTGCCTGTGGCACGAACGCAACACGCGACCCGCACATTACATTTGACGGTCAGCGGATTATGGTGAGTGACGACATTCTTCAACTCAAAACAATTCCGAGTTCAATGATCGTCATTGGCGCCGGGGTGATCGGCGTCGAATACGCAACCATGTTCGCAGCGCTCGGTGTTCGGGTCACCATCGTCGACAAACGCCCGACCCTGCTGCCCTTTCTCGATCATGAAATTTCCGCCGCGCTAACCTACATCGCACAGCAAAACCGGGTGACGATGCGCCTGGGTGAAGAAGTCGCACGAGTCGATGTCGTTGAGGGCGCGCGGGCACCCGTCGAAGTGACCTTGAAGAGCGGTAAAACGCTTCACGCGGAGACCGCGCTCTACGCCATTGGACGAACCGGTGCGACGGCCGATCTAAAGCTCGAACAGGCTGAAATCGCGCTGGATAACCGCGGACGCATCCAGGTGAATCAGCATTTTCAAACCAGCGTCCCGACCATTTACGCGGTTGGCGACGTAATTGGCTATCCGTCGCTTGCCTCCACATCGCTCGAACAAGGTCGTGCAGCCGCCCGACACGCGTTCGGCGAGCGTGACGATGAGGAGCACGGTATCGGGCTCTTCCCCTACGGCATCTACACCGTCCCGGAAATTTCCACGATCGGGAGCAACGAAGACGAACTGACCGCGGCCGGCACTCCATACGAGATTGGCAAAGCGAACTTTCGAGAAATCGCTCGAGGTCAAATCATCGGTGACCAAACCGGCATGCTGAAGCTGATCTTCCAGCCCGACACCCGGAAGATTCTCGGGGTCCACATTCTGGGCGAAGGCGCGACCGAGTTAATCCATATCGGGCAGGCGGTGATGGCACTCGGCGGCACGATCGATTACCTGGCCGACGCCGTGTTCAACTATCCGACCCTCGCCGAGTGTTACAAAAATGCGGCGCTCGACGGCATCAATCGAATGAGATTTTGAGGGGCGGACGGTTCAAGCCGCTGATCGATCTTCGTAATTGGTAAGACACTTCAGCGCAAGGTGCAAAAACGTTGTGGTCCGGTTAACTCGGACGCGAGGCAACGCCAATGGATTTGGTTGACGACCCGGATCGACCCGGCCGCGTGCTGTCGTTGTAGCGGTTCGATAACCGGCCCGGGCCACCATCGCGAGGGCCGCACCGTCCAAACTCCCATAGGGGTAACAGAAGTGCTGCACACCCCCCTCTTGCGTCAGTAGAGACTCCAACTCCTGTCGCGAACCACAAATCTCGGCTTCGAGTTGTTGCGGGTTAACCTGCGTGAGATTGGCGTGACTGCGTGTGTGCGACCCCACTTCCTGCCCCCCTTCAATCCAGGCCTGAAGCGCCGAATGGTCCATCAACGGCACCTGCGCGATGCCCAGGTCCGCGTCCCAGCGGTTTGTGCTGCCTATTTCTCCGGAGACGACGTAACACGTCGAACTGAACCCCTGACGCTGAAGAATCGGGAGGGCATTCTGTAAATTATTGAGATAACCATCATCAAAAGTAATGCCAACTACGCGCCCCGATCTCTCACCAGTGAGATAGGGTGTCAGAGCGCCCATTGACAGCCCGCGATAACCCAGGAGTCGCAACACCTTCATGTGCTGCGCGAACACCCGCGGAGACACCGTCAATCCCCTCAGGGGGGTACCCCGCGGACCAGGCTGGGCGATTTGGTGATACATCAGGATAGGGATTGCCATCGCGTGCGCTCTGTCATAGCGGGGCATTAGCCTGCCGCAACCGAATCCCGAAAAACAATTTCATAAGAAATAACGACCTCAGACCACGCGCGGCCCCGAGCAAAATCAATCCCGCCGGCACTCAAGCGTTCGCTCAGGCCAACATCGTTGAACACTCGATCGACCGCGATTCGCAGTTCATTTCGAGATTTTGGATCATTCAAAATCAACGCATTTTCACCATCATTTAATTCAGCAGAAATACCGCAAAATTCAGCAGCACTGACGATCACCGGCAGACCATATGACATGGCCTCAAGAACAACCATCGCGTAAGTATCTTCGAGCGTAGGATGCACCAGGCAATCGGCGGCGCGGTAGGCTAACTCCATCATAGAGACGGTACCGCGCACCCTGACCCGCGCGCCCAACTGATGCTTGCCAACCAACTCAAGAGCCTCGCTCACGAGTTCCTCGGCAACAATCGCAAGAAGAAAAACATCATCGCCAATGTCTTGCAAGGCCTCCAGCAAAGCAGGTAGCCCCTTCTTTCGAAATTGCTTGCCTACGAAGAGCAGACATCGCCCCTCGATTGGCAACTCTAGCTTGATCCTTGCGTCGGTTCGCTCCGTGGGCGAACAACGGCCAGCGACTGCAGACAAACCTGGAGCAATGACCCGCAGGGAGCCCTTACCTGCCGGAAATGTTTCGGCCATAACCTGCCGAAGAGTCTGAGAAACGCAAACAATAAACCGCCCAGATTGGGAACGGAACCTGAGGTGCTCGAGACCGAGATACGTCAAAAGACGCGGACTCGTACAAACCTGAGTCCAGCGCAGTGCGTTGCGAATGGCCTTCGGCAATAAGGCACCGCGTCCCGGATCTCGGCGGTCAGAAAAGTAGTTAAACCAGACTGGCAGCACATGAACGGTCTGAATCGTCCCATGCCAAGTGTTCTCATGCGAATGAACGATATCGAACCCGCGCCGAGTCGCCCACCACGTGTAGGCCGCGAAAAATAACTGATTGGTCCAGCGTGGGCGAACCAGGAACCGAGGTACCGCTCGGTAAATTACTCGAGGGTCTTGATGGTCACAGAACTGCGAGAAGACATGGATTTCGTGACTCTGAGCCAGTCCCTCCACGAGCGCCATTGCATATCGCTCAGCCCCGCCAGCCGATGCAGAGAAATTCCGACTCAGAACCGCAATCTTCAAGCGAACGTCGAGGTAAATGCGAGTTGAAGGAAGTCACAACGCGTGATAAGAAAATGGACTACATCACTGCAGTCCATCTTCATGTTGGTGGGCCCACCAGGACTTGAACCTGGGACCAAAGGATTATGAGTCCTCTGCTCTAACCAACTGAGCTATAGGCCCTGGAAAACCGGTTCGGTCACTGACCCTCGAGGAAGCTCTTGAGCTTGTCGGCCCGACTTGGATGGCGCAATTTACGCAACGCTTTGGCCTCAATCTGGCGAATCCGCTCGCGTGTCACATCAAATTGCTTACCGACCTCTTCAAGCGTGTGATCGGTGCTCATTTCGATCCCGAAGCGCATCCGCAGAACCTTGGCCTCGCGCGGCGTCAGCGAATCCAGCACTTCCTTGACCACGTTGTGCATGGACGCGTGCAACGCAGCATCGGCCGGAGCAAGGGTCGCGGTGTCCTCAATGAAGTCGCCAAGGTGCGAATCGTCATCATCACCGATCGGCGTTTCCATCGAAATCGGCTCTTTGGCGATCTTGAGGATCTTGCGAATTTTTTCTTCCGGCATCTCCATCTTGATCGCAAGCGTCGCGGGATCCGGCTCGATCCCGGTTTCCTGCAGGATCTGGCGTGAAATCCGGTTCATTTTGTTGATCGTTTCGATCATATGCACCGGAATTCGGATCGTACGAGCTTGGTCAGCGATGGAACGCGTAATAGCCTGTCGGATCCACCAAGTGGCATAGGTCGAAAACTTATATCCGCGCCGATATTCAAACTTATCGACCGCCTTCATCAAACCGATATTGCCTTCCTGGATCAGATCCAAAAACTGCAGTCCCCGGTTGGTGTACTTCTTGGCGATCGAAATCACGAGGCGCAAATTGGCCTCTGTCATTTCGCGCTTGGCCTTACGTGCCTTGGCCTCGCCCATCGCCATTTGCTTGTTGATCTCTTTGAGATCGGGCAATGGCAACATGACCCTGGCCTGGAGGTCGATTAGCTTCTGCTGTAAGTCCTGAATCGCCGGGATATTACGGCGCAGAATTCCAACGTACGGAGCGCCCTGTTCGGTGACCTCGAGCACCAACTTTTCGCTCCAGCGCAGATTGGTCTCGTTGCCGGGGAATCGACGAATAAACAAATCACGTGGCAGGCCGACCTTATCGACACTGATATTAAGAATCGCCCGCTCAAGCGTCCGGACCTCTTCGACCTGAGTCCGCAATGTATCCGCAAGCTTTTCAACGATCTTGGCCGTAAAACGGATCGTCATTAACGCTTCCTGGATCGCTGCCTGGGCTTTGAGATAAGCAGCGCTCTTGTAGCCCTGCTTTTCATTGGCCGCGCGCATGGCGCTGAAGCCCTCGGTGATCAATGCGAACTTCTCAACCGCCGCCTTTTTCATTTCCTCGAGTTGCTTGCCGCTGGCCGCCGCGGGATCGACCTCCGCATCGCCTTCCTCCTCTTCGAGGGCCTCCAGCGAAGGTGGCGGTGCGAAGCTCACGTCCTTGGCATTAGGGTCCACCAATCCGTCGACAACCTCGTCGATCCGCAAGGTGCCCGCGTCTATCTTGCTGGAGTAATTGAGGACTTCTTCGATCGTCGTTGGACACGCGCTGATCGCCAGGACCATCTGCCGCAGACCGTCCTCGATTCGCTTGGCAATCTCGATCTCGCCTTCGCGAGTCAGAAGTTCAACCGAGCCCATTTCGCGCATGTACATGCGGACTGGATCTGTCGTACGGCCGAATTCACTGTCAACGGTCGATAACGCGGCCTCGGCTTCCTCTTCGGCATCATCGTCACTCGATGCGACCGGGACATTCTCGTTCATGAGCAACGTCTCGGCGTCGGGCGCCTGCTCGTAAACCGCAATCCCCATGTCGTTGATGATGCCGATGATCGAATCGATCTGTTCGGCTTCAACCAGATCCTGCGGCAAATGATCGTTGATCTCGGCGTAGGTCAAGAACCCACGCTCTTTGCCGAGGCGAATTAGTTGCTTAAACTTGTTACGACGCGCCTCCTGCTCCTCCGGAGTACTTGCGGGCAATGCCAGCGCCTCCTTCATCAGCGCGCGTTCGCTCGCCTTACGGCTCTTGCCTTTTTTCGGGACGACGACTTCAACGATTTCCTCAGTCACGGAATCGCTATCCACTTCTTCTTCGAATCCACCGATTTCGCCTGAAGCGGATTCTTCGCCAGCCAACTCATCGTCACCTGACGAATCCGGGTCATCGACGGCTTTCTTAGCCACCGCGGCCTTGCCGCCCTTCACCGCCTTGACAGGCTTCGAACCTTTACCGGCACCAGTCGCCTTAGCGGTATCTGCAGTCTTTGTAACTGGCTCAACTTGAGGTGACTCGGCCACTTCGACCGTTTTCGAGCCGGCCTTCTTGCTGGAAGCCTTCGCAACGACGGGTTTGGCAGCGGTCGATTTGGCAACGGAAGCCTGAACCGCTTCAGCCTTGGCAGTTGGCTGTTTAGTCGCAGCGGTCTTCTTGGACCCCTGCTCAGCACGCGCAATAATCTGTGTTGTTTCCGCGCCAGCGAGCTTAACGGCTGGAGCACTTGGCGCCGATCTGCCAGTGCTTTTGGTCGAAGCTGGCGCTGGCTTCGCGGCCGTTGCTGGCTTCGCGGCCGTTGCTGGCTTCGCGGCCGGTGCTGGCTTCGCGGCCGGTGCTGGCTTCGTCGCCTTCGACTGAGTTGCCGGAGTAGCGACCTTCGCCGACGCGGCGGCCTTGGGGACGGCAGCCGTCTTGGCCGTCTTAGCCGTCTTGGCAATCGCAGCCGCCTTGGTTGCTGCGTCAGTTTTAACGACCGTAGCCGATATAGCGGCAGGCACAGACTTCGGGGCCGACGCAGCCTTGGCGACCTTAGTCACCTTGGTCTCGGCCGAGACCTTAGCTACCTTAGCTACCTTAGCTACCTTAGCGACCGGAGTGGAAGCTTGCGTCGCAGCCACTTGCGCGACCTTCGCCGGGATCGCCTTGGCAACTTTAGAACCCTTTACACCTTTGGACTCGCCCGCGGGCTGTTTGGTGGCCGCGTTCACTACCGAACTGGCTGCCGAGGGCTTGGGTTTTGCCGCAGTGGACGCAGGATTGGCCTGATCGGCCAAATTCTTCGAGGCAGTCTTCATTTCGCTCCTGTCGGAAAGCGCCGGATGGGCTGATCGAATCATGGCCGCAAAACTTACCAGAACGGCAAACTCACGGCGGGAAACCTGACATTATAACGCGGATGACCATCGGAGATCTGCGATCATTGTTGCCGTTGTCAATATCCTAGCGTCGAACGCGCCCGTAGGCCGCCTTGAGGGCAAGCATTCGACGCTGTAGGCCCTGATAACGCGCGCTATCCCCTGGACCTGCAAGCCCGATTTCAACCAACTGGGCAATCTCTTCCTGAAGCCGCCCCAAAACCAGTTCAGCCAACGAGCGATGGAACTCAGGCCGGGCCTCATCAATCGAAAGGCTTGCCCAAGGAGATGCGTCATGAGCGCTCAGGCGGGTGAGCAGTTCCGGCGAGTCATTCAGTAGTGCAAGCACCGAAGCGAGAGCGGCCCCCTCAGGCAAGGTCCGCAGCCGTCGCAACCAGGACTGAACTTCGACCGGCAGTTCCGCTGGGGTGAGGCACGCCGAATCGGCGACGCTCCCTGCGTAGGCCCATCGGACTCCTGGGTCAACCGTCGGCGTAAGGTCGCTTGGGTCCAGCGGAATCTCAAATGCAAGGGACGGATGACGGGCTGCCAACCCAAAAACGCGCTCGACCGCTGGCACGGCAGTAGCCCGCTGCGGCGCGACTCGGCGCAATGGCGGCCTTGACCGAGGTCCGCTCGGTCCGCTGATCCCATAAAAGCGCTCAAGGTCCTCCGCCCCGACCTGAACGCTATCCGCCACCCGGCGAATTAACTGTTGACGCAGCGCGGCCGCTGGAAGCGCCAAGATGTACTCGCGGGACTGTGACTGAAGCTGTGCACGCCCCTCGGGCTGACTTAAATTGACGCGGGAGGACAGTTCGCGCAGCAAGAACTCCGACAGCGGCATCGCCTCGGCCAACGCTGCGACCCAACCCTCGGCCCCCATTTCACGCACGAAACTATCCGGATCTTGCGTGGCAGGTAAAAACAAGAATTCGATCCGCCGCGTATCAGTTGCATGCGGAAGACTCGCCTCAAGTGCTCGCCAAGCCGCTTTTCGACCAGCCCGATCACCATCAAATGCAAAAGTGATTCGATCCACCTGACGGGCCAACACACGCACATGATCCGGCGTCGTTGCGGTACCGAGGGTCGCCACCACGTTCTCGATACCGTGCTGAGCCAGCATCACCACATCCATATAGCCCTCAACCACGACAGCTGCGTTCAGCTGGCGCAACGCGTCGCGGGCTTCGTAGAGTCCGTAGAGCTCTCGACCCTTACTGAAAAGTGGCGTCTCGGGACTATTCAGGTACTTGGGCTCCCCCTGGTCGATCACGCGGCCGCCAAAACCAATGACCTGCCCGCGGGTGTTGCGGATCGGGAACATGATTCGATCGCGGAACCGATCGTAACGCTTGCGCCGAACGGCCCGCGCCTCTGATGCCGGTTCTGATGCCGGTTCTGATGCTGCACTTAGCGAGGGATCCGACACCGCTTCAGGCGAGATCACCAATCCTGACTCAACCAGATTCGGGTCCCCATAATCTCCAAATTCCGCCTCCAGAGCTTGCCAACCAGCCGGGGCGTAGCCGATCCTAAATCTCGCTGCGGTTTGCCCGGAAAGCCCGCGGCGCTTGAGATACTCGATCGCGTGCGGCGCATCACGCAGGCGAGCCCCATAAAATTTTGCCGCCCGCTCAACCGTCTCGATGAGATCGGGCGCGCGTGCCCGGGCAGCCGCGGCCTTGGGGTCCCGGTCATCCTGTTCGTTAGGCACTTTAAGCCCTAGGTCTTGAGCCAGATCCTTGACCGCGTCGACGAAACCGTAGCCTGAAAACGCCATCAAAAAATCAATGGCGGTTCCGTGCTGGCCGCAACCGAAGCAGTGATAAAACTGTTTGACTGGACTGACCGAAAAAGAAGGTGATTTTTCACCATGGAAAGGGCACAAGCCCATCCAGTTGGCGCCGCCCTTGCGCAACTTCACATGGCGACCGACGACATCGACAATGTCAACGCGGGCCAACAATTCCTGAATGAATGACTGCGGGATCACAGCGCATCAGGGCCGCAGCAGGTCAAAACGCCTGCTCGCCACCTGCTGAAGGCGGCCTATTTGACCGCCGAAAGACGACCCTTGACCAAGCTGGATGCCTTCGAGACATCCGCTCGGCCCGCGAGACGGGGCTTCAAAATACCCATCACCCGACCCATGTCCGCCGCCGACAGAGCGTCAGAGCCGTCGCTCTTCGATGCAAGAGCTTCACCCAATGCCGCATCGATGACCGCATCGAGTTCAGTATCCGAAAATGGCTGGGGCAGATACGCACTGAGCACATCCACCTCGGACCGCTCTTGGACCGCCAAATCTTCACGCCCGGCCGCTTCGAACTGCGCGATGGAGTCACGCCGCTGCTTGAGCATGCGGTCGATGACCGCGGTTACGCCCAGATCGTCGAGTTCGGTCTGGTCATCGATTTCACGCTGGCGAAACGCCGCAATCAATAGGCGAATAGTGCCCAGCCGAGCAGCATCCTTGGCCCGCATGGCCGCTTTCATGTCGTCCTGAATCTGTTCCTTCAGTGTCATCCTGAATCACTCCCTGAGAGCAAACCCACGACTTGCCAGTGGGCTCATGAATTCAAGAGGCTGAGAACGTGCGATCAGTACATGCGCTTGGGCAACTGCTGGCTACGAATGCGCTTGTAATGACGCTTGACTGCGGCCGCCTTTTTGCGCTTTCGCTCGGCGGTGGGCTTCTCATAGAACTCGCGCGCACGCAGTTCTGTGATGATTCCCGCTTTCTCGATCGTGCGCTTGAATCGCCGCAGGGCGACATCAAAGGGCTCGTTTTCCTTGATCCTGACGTTTGACATAAAACTCTCGTTAACTGCTCGTATTAAACGATAACTTTCGAGAATACCACAGACGTATCGTCGTCAGTCAGAGGGCCGTTGAATTGGCGAGTGCCGCCCGACGACTCAATAGCGCTTTAACTACCCCCAGGACCAAGGCGGCGCCGACCGCTCCGGCAAGCAACTCGAGGCGATGATCTCCAAGGCCCCAGGCGGCTTCCTGCTCGGCAAACCATCCAGCCACAGCCGGATCGCTCACCGAAATCTCGCCAGCAATGAACCCCAGCAAGGCAGCGCCAGCCCAGACGATCGCCGGGAAACGCTCGATGACCTTCAGCAGAAGGGTGGAACCAAAAATCACCAAGGGGATTGATGTCGCTAGCCCGATGATCAGTAACGGCACATTACCGTTTGCAGCGGCTGCGACAGCGATCACGTTGTCCAGACTCATGACCAGATCCGCAATCAGAATTGTGCGAACCGCCGTAGCCATCGAAGAGGTTACCCCAGACCCTCCGTCATCCGATTCTTCTTCCGGTAGCAGCAGCGTGACGCCAATGTACAGAAGGAGTAGCGCGCCAACGAGTTTCAGGTACGGCAGCAGCAGTAACTGCGCTGCAACGAGCGTGAGCACGATTCGCATCGCGATCGCAGCCCCCGATCCGATCATGATCGCCTGTTTCTGCTGCTGAGGCGGCAGAGATCTGGCCGCGAGCGCGATCACAACGGCATTATCACCGGACAACAAGATGTTGACCCAGATGATCTTTCCAAGCGCTAACCAAAAGTCAGGGGAGGCGAGATCAACCATTGGAACTGCTATTTAATAAACGGGGTGTGTTCGAATTAGTTGCCTAGTCAAAGCGCTGCGAGCAGTAACTTGCCCATCTCGGAAGGATTCTTGGTCACTCGAATCCCGCAACTGCTCATCACATCGAGTTTTTCTTGGGCCGTTCCCTTGCCACCCGAGACAATCGCGCCAGCATGGCCCATTCGCTTGCCTTCGGGTGCGGTCACTCCCGCGATGAAGCCCACGATTGGCTTCTTCATGTGCTCTTTGGCCCACCGCGCAGCGTCTTCTTCGTCGGATCCGCCGATCTCACCAATCATGACGACCGCGTCGGTATCAGGGTCGTCATTGAATAAGCGCAACACATCAATGTGTTTCAGGCCATTGACCGGGTCGCCGCCGATTCCCACTGCCGAGGACTGACCCAGACCGAGTTCAGTCAGTTGACCGACCGCCTCGTAGGTCAGCGTGCCCGAGCGCGACACCACTCCAATCCGACCCTTGCGATGAATGTGGCCTGGCATGATCCCGATCTTTAACTCTTCTGGGGTGATGACGCCCGGGCAATTTGGGCCCAACAGTAAGGTGTGGCGATTTTCGCGACGCATCCGCTCGCGTACCTCGACCATGTCCCGAACCGGAATTCCCTCAGTGATACAGATCACGAGATCGAGGCCCGCCTCTGCAGCCTCCCAAATCGCGGCCGCAGCACCGGCCGGCGGCACATAGATCACAGAAACCGTGGCCCCGGTGGATGCCTTCGCTTCGCGAACACTCGCAAAAATCGGGATACCTTCGAAATCTTCACCCGCTTTTTTCGGGTTGACGCCGGCGACAAAGCCCGCGCGGCCGTTGGCATAGTCCCGGCACATCCGCGTATGGAACTGACCGGTCTTACCGGTGATTCCCTGCGTGATGACCTTGGTGTCCTTGTTGATCAGGATCGACATCGTTGACCGTCCGGAGATACTGCGAAGATTGTAAAGGCTGGAGAGCGTTCGGTGTGGACGGTCAGCCGCGGGCAGCGAGCACAACGCGCTCGGCGGCTTCGGCCATCGTCTCGGCCGAAATAATAGGAAGACCCGATTCCGCAATCATTTTGCGGCCCAGTTCTTCATTAGTGCCTTTCATTCGAACAACTAAAGGCACCGTGAGCCCGACGACTTTGCTGGCATTGATCAAGCCTTCGGCGATCACATCGCAGCGCATGATCCCGCCAAAAATATTGACCAGGATTGCCCGCAAGTTTGGGTTGTTCCCCATGATCTTGAAGGCCTCGGTCACCTTTTCAGTCGTCGCCCCACCACCGACGTCCAGAAAGTTGGCGGGCTCGCCGCCGAACAGTTTGATCGTGTCCATGGTGGCCATTGCGAGCCCAGCCCCGTTGACAAGACAACCGATATTCCCATCGAGGGAAATATACGAGAGATCAAAACGGGAGGCCTCGATCTCAGCCGGGTCTTCCTCATCCAAATCACGCAATTCGACGATTTCAGGATGCCGGAACAAGGCGTTTGAATCGAAATTGAGCTTCGCATCCAGCGCAATGATGTCACCAGAGCCTGCAAGGATCAGCGGGTTGATTTCGGCCAACGCGGAGTCGGTTTCCCAAAACGCTTTGTAGAGCCCCTGCAACGCGACTCGGGCCCGGGCCACGGAGGCGGCTGGGATACCAATTTTGTGCGAGAGGTCGTCTGCCTGCTCGTCGGTCAGACCGATGGTCGGGTTGATCTCCGCCTTGAAGATCTTCTCAGGCGTGTGCGCCGCGACCTCCTCAATATCCATGCCGCCTTCGCTCGAGGCCATCATGACCGGTCGCTGACAACCTCGGTCAATCACCAGGCCAACGTAGTACTCGTGACGGATGTCAGCACCCTCTTCAATTAAGAGGCGCCGAACTTGTTGGCCGTGGGGTCCGGTTTGATGTGTAACCAGCTGCATCCCAAGAATTTCGCTGGCGCGGGCACGAACGTCTTCAACCGTTTTGGCTACCTTGACCCCGCCGCCCTTGCCACGTCCGCCGGCGTGAATCTGCGCTTTAACGACCCAGACTGGGCCTCCAAGCGACTCTGCGGCATGGACCGCTTCATCAACGGTATGGCAGGCGATGCTTCGGGGCACCTGGACGCCATAGCGCTTGAGAATTTCTTTGCCTTGGTATTCGTGGATTTTCATCGTTCAGACCTTTGCCGACAACCAGGAGCACGAGCGCCCATGTTGAGCGCGCCGAATCGTAACATGGGGCGAACACCGCAAGCAGGGCCAGGCATCGAACGCCAGCCACGCATTAGCGCGGCGCTTGCCCGCGAACAATCCGGGATACAACCTCGCCCGAAAAGCCCCGCTGCATCAGAAAACGGGTCTGGCGCGCCCGCTCATTGAGATCCACCGCAGCCTCCCCACCATATCGGCGTTGCCAGAGTTCGAACGCCCTTGCATGTTCGCTGTTCTCAAGCGCATTCGCCTTTAAGGGCGACGATGCCTTGTCGGCGTCAATGCCACGGGCTCGCAACTCCTGCCGGATTCGGGCATCGCCGAACCGGTTTGAGCGGCTCGCCACCCAATGTTCGGCAAACCGTTGGTCCGAGAGCCAGCCGTCGCGCTCGAGTTCGTCTAAAAGGACTTCCAGTGCATCCGTAGCCTCGGCCTCACCCAGATAACGGCTGAGCTTTCGGGAAAGTTCGAGGCGACTGTGCTCACGGATGGCCAGAAAGCGAAGCGCCCTGGCCCGCAACGACAGTGTGAATGCCATTTGGCGAGACTCGGCGAGCCCCGGTTATTACGCCGCCTCGACTGCTGGTGCGCCGCCTTCAATCACGCCTAGTCGCGAACGGACGCCGTAATGGAGACGAACCTTATTCTCGAGCTCCATCGCCAGCGTGGGATTTTCCCGCAGGGTTTGCCGAGAATTATCCTTACCCTGGCCAATGCGGCTACCCGCGTAGCTATACCAGGCGCCGGACTTCTCAATGACCCCAGCCTCAGCCCCCAGATCGAGGATTTCACCCTCGCGAGAGGTACCTTCGCCATACAGGATGTCGAATTCCGCTTGTCGGAACGGTGGGGCAACCTTGTTCTTGACGACCTTGACCCTGGTCTCGGAACCAATCACCTCGTCCCCCTGCTTGATCGAGCCCGTCCGGCGGATGTCGAGGCGTACCGACGCGTAAAACTTGAGTGCATTGCCGCCGGTGGTTGTCTCTGGATTTCCAAACATCACACCAATCTTCATGCGGATCTGGTTGATGAAGATCACCAAGGTATTGGTCCGCTTGATGGCCGCGGTCAATTTACGGAGCGCCTGGCTCATCAACCGCGCCTGCAACCCGGGGAGCGAATCGCCCATTTCACCCTCAATCTCGGCCTTTGGAACGAGCGCGGCGACCGAGTCGATCACAATCAGGTCAACCGAGCCGGACCGGACCAGGGCATCAGCGATCTCGAGCGCTTGCTCCCCGGTGTCGGGCTGGCTGATCAGGAGCTCTTCAAGCCGGACGCCCAACTTGGCAGCATACTGAGTGTCCAGTGCATGTTCTGCGTCGATAAACGCACAAGTCCCATTGATCTTTTGCATCTCGGCGATGCATTGCAAGGTTAGCGTCGTCTTTCCAGAGGACTCAGGTCCGTAAATTTCAACGACCCGACCGCGGGGCAATCCCCCGACACCGAGCGCAATATCCAGGCCCAACGAGCCAGTTGAGACGACCTGGATATCTTGCGCGAGAATCTCGGCGTCCGAGAGGCGCATGATGGAGCCCTTACCGAACTGCTTTTCGATCTGCGCCAGTGCGGCCGCCAGTGCCTTGGCGCGATCGCCTTCTTTGCCCCGTTGCTTGATGTCTTCCATGAGTGCCTCAGTTGGATTGGGGATGAATATGGATGGTTGGAAATGGATGCGGGTGGAGATTCGACTCGTGGAAGTATCCCACGGAACTACTGTATAAACAACCAGACCTTTAGGCTAGGACGTTTGGTTGCGTAACCAGTGCTCGAGACCCGTACTTAGCGCGTAGTGGGCGGCAGCGCGCCGAACGGCAGCGCGATCGCCCTCCCAGTGGGCCGTCGCAGTGGCCGCCCACACTGGCCCTGATTCGATCGGGCGACCGGCCCAACCAAAACAAACGGTTCCAACCGGTTTGCCCGCTACAGCCCCACCTGGGCCGGCAATTCCGGTTACCGACAACGCCAAGGCAGCCTGCGAGGGCCCCAGACTCCGCAGGGCACCCACGGCCATCGCGTGCGCCACCGATTCACTCACTGCACCATGGGCATTGAGTAGCTCGTCTGACACGCCCAACTGGTCCTGTTTGGCTTGGTTCGAGTAAGTCACGAAACCTCGATCGAACCAGACACTCGCCCCGCCGCGTTCGGTTAGCGCACGTGCGATTTCACCTCCTGTGCACGATTCGGCGGTCACGATCCGCGCGCCCATTGAGGCAAGACGCTGGCCCACAAAGAAGGCCAGGTCGTCGAGCGCAGACTCTCTTCCGGGGAGACGGTGCAACGCGGGGTCAAGATCAGCCAATTGTTTGTTCACCCCAGCGACCGCCCAATGGCCAGCACCAACAACGTCATCATGGCGGCCGCCAGATCATCCGCCATGACGCCCCAACCCCCACCGACGGTCCGATCAATCCACCGAATCGGCGGCGGTTTGACGATGTCGAAAAACCGAAACAATAGAAAGGCAGTTACCTGTTGGGAAAATGAGCCATTCAGGACCCAAAGCACCAGCCAGAATGCAACGACTTCATCCCAAACAATTGCACCGTGGTCCTGAACGCCCAGTGCTTCGCCAGTGCGGCGGCACGCGATGGTCCCAAGAACCGTTCCGAACGAGATCAACAAGGCCCAATCGATATCCCCGACCCAGGGATCGATCCATAGAAAGGCCGCCCAAGCCCAGAGCGTGCCTACCGTTCCGGGCGCAACTGGCGACAGCCCTGCACCGAACCCCAACGCGATCCATCTGGAGGCCTTGGCACGCATGAAGTCAAAATCGGGTCTGACAGTTGCCTTAACCGGGACCCGATTGGCATTGGATTCGATAACCTCAATCACATGCGCCCCGCTCAATCAAAGTCGGTCCGCCTCGGACCGAAAATGCTGGTATGCCCGATTGGGCAAGACACGTTCATCGCCAGAGCCATCCCTCAACCGCAACGCCGGTCCGGTGTCCAGAGTGCCGATACGGCGCAGATCCCCCAGGCGCTCCAGTGCTCTGCGCCCCGTCGTCGGCGCAGTCAACAACAGTTCGTAATCATCTCCGCCAAACAGCATTAAATCATGCTGATCCTCGGCGATGAGTCCGTTCAGGCATTCGTGGTTAGGTAACGCGTCAGCCCACAGGACGGCACCGACCGACGTACCCAGTGCCGCGCCCGAGCGCGCCAGAATATGGCTTAAATCCCCGGCGAGACCATCGGACAGATCGATCGCCGCATGGACTAAACCCTGGGCGGACAATTTCGCAAGTTCAAGCCCCAATTCGACTCGGGGCACCGGTTGCTCGAGTCGCGCTCGCGCGGGATGCGAAGCGGCCAAGGGGTGTCCGCGAACGCGTTCCCGCACTGCGAATGCGGCCGCACCCAAGCAACCTGAAACCCAAATGTCATCGCCGAGGCGAGCCCGGTCTCTGCGCAAAGCGGCCGCTGGATCGACCTCGCCCAGAGCTGTGATCGCAATCGTCAAGGGGCCGCGCGTAGTGTCACCCCCAACCAGTTCAATCCCGTAGACGTCGGCCAATGCATGGAGACCGCGTGCAAAGCCCTCTAACCAGTCGATATCGGCGCGGGGTAACGCCAAGGCCAGAAGGTAGGCGACTGGGCGCGCACCCATCGCGGCGAGGTCAGAGAGGTTGACCGCAAGCGCCTTGTGCCCGAGCGTCTGCGGATCGACATCTGAAAAAAAATGCACTCCTTCAACCAGCAAATCGGTCGTTACCGCGAACCGTGCCGCTGCTGTCGTGGTCGCGCCCAGTAACGCACAATCATCACCCGGGCCGAGAAGCGCCCCAGCGAGCGATCCTGGTTTTAGGGGCACCCTCGGCGGCCCCCCCTCTCGGACGAAAAACTGTCGAATCAGGTCAAACTCGTCCATTTGGGCGCTCGGTCGGCCGCAAGCGAGCGGCCACCTTGTCCAGCACGCCATTGACATAGCGATAGCCGTCAGTCCCTCCAAACGACTTCGCGATTTCAACAGCCTCGTTGATCACGACACGATAAGGGGTCTCCGGTGCATGGGAGAACTCCCACGCACCAATCAAAATCGCCGCATGCTCCACGGGACTCAACTGGATCAAGGGCCGGTCAATCAGCGGCACGATTGTTTTGTGCAGGGTGGCCGCTTCGAGAATCACGCCCCGCAGAATCGATCTGAAAAGGTCGGTATCCGAGCGCTCAAACTCGGGCAAAACCACGATCTGCGCCTCGATCATGGCGACGTCGGTTTGCGCAACCAACCATTGATAAAGCCCTTGCAGCGCGAACTCCCGCGCACGCCGACGAGCGCTTCGCGTGGGCGAACGATCGTCGGGTTCGGGCCCGTCATTCACGGATTTGAGACGGCCTTCGCCGCGCCGCCTGAATCGGCGTCGGCGTCGGCGTCGACGTCGGCGTCCAGTTCGTCCGGCGAGATCCCGAGCAGGGTCAGGGTTGCGCAAACATGCGCCATTTCAATGGCCACGCGTGCGCAGTCCGCACCCTTGCCAATGATCCGAACTTCGGCCTGCGCGTCAGTGTCGCAAGTCAGAATGCCGTTGGCAATTGGAATCGACTCGTCCAGCGAGACCCGCTGGATCGCGGCGGCGCTTTCATTGGACACCACCTCAAAGTGGTAGGTGTCGCCCCGAATCACGGCGCCGAGCGCGATCAGCGAATCAAACTCCCCGGTCCGGGCGAGGCGCTGCAGCGCGATACCCATTTCGAGAGCCCCCGGCACCGAGCACAGGAAGATGTCCTCTGCCAATACGCCGAGTCGGAGCAACTCACTGACACAAGCCTGCCTCAGCCCATCACAGACCGTATCGTTAAATCGAGCCTGGACAATACCAATCCGAACTCCATCGCCTTCAAGCGACCCACGTTCAATATCAAGATTCATTCTGAAATCCAGTCACTTCAAGGCCATAACCTGCCATGCTCGGCATTTTGCGCGGACGCGAGAGCAGGCGCATTCTGCGCACACCGAGCGAGCGCAGAATCTGCGCTCCCACCCCGTAGTTACGAAGATCCTGACCTGCAGTGCGCTCCGCTGAACTGACGCCAACCGCGACTCCCCGCTCCGTTGATGCCTTAGTGGAAGCCGAGGGAGACGCCGCAGGGGCCATACGGTGGATCTGGTCGAACAAGACCTCGGCAGAGGGGGCGCAATGAATCATGACCAACACACCGGATGGGGCCGCTGCAATCGCCGCCATCGCCCGCGCAATCGGCCACGAGTGTCCACCCGCGTCTGCTGTGAGCAGGTCCAACACTGACAGCGGTTCATGGACACGAACCAGTGTTTCGATATCTGCACCGATCGAGCCCTTGACCAGCGAAAGGTGCGGTTCGCCCCCGGGCTGATCACGCCACGCAGCGAGCCGGAACGGCCCCCACGGCGTCTCGATATCGCGCTCGGTGATCCGCTCGACCAGACTTTCGGTCGCACTTCGGTACTGGATCAGGTCGGCAATCGCGCCGATCTTGAGTCCGTGCTCGTGTGCAAACTGAGTCAAATCAGGCAAACGGGCCATCGTCCCGTCTTCATTCAAAATCTCGCAGATCACCGCGGCGGGCTCGAACCCCGCGGCCTGCGCCAAATCACAGCCTGCCTCGGTATGGCCGGCACGCATCAGGACGCCCCCTGGACGCGCCATTAAGGGAAATATATGTCCGGGCTGAACCAAATCCGAGGGCCGCGCATGCCGGTTGACCGCAGCCTGAACGGTGCGCGCTCGATCGCCCGCCGAAATACCGGTCGTCACGCCTTCGGCCGCCTCGATCGATAGCGTGAAATTGGTCCCGTATCGGGTTCCATTACCCCGCGCCTGCACCATCAGCGGAAGGTTCAGTTGCTGGCATCGAGCCTCGGTGAGGGTGAGACAAATCAGCCCCCGGCCGTACTTGGCCATAAAGTTGATGGCCTCCGCAGTGGCATGCTGAGCGACCATCACCAAATCGCCTTCGTTCTCGCGATCTTCTTCGTCGACCAGAACCACCATGCGGCCGGCGCGCAACTCGGCCAGGATTTCGGGAATAGCTGCAAGGGTCATGGCGCGGATTGTAGGCGATTGCCCTCCCGCCACTGCGTAAGCAAGTCTCGCCAATCCCCCCGAACCCTCTGCAGATTGGCCTCTTTGACCAGGCCGAATCCCCGAATATGCTCGGGAATTCGAGCTAATTTGACTGCGAGGGCGTGAGTTTGCGGGTTAAGACCGCGAAGCAGTTCCTCGATCAATGCCTCATATTCGACGATCAACCCCCGCTCCTGACGCCGCTCCTCCGTCATGCCAAACGGATCAAAGACCGTACCGCGCAAGAATTTCAGCCGCGCCAATCCCCGAAAGACCGGCAACATCCAGGGCCCGAAGGCGATTTTGCGGGGCCGACCCGTCAGGGGATCCACCCTGGCCAAGCCCGGGGGCGCAAGGTGAAATCGCAAGGACCAGTCGCCCTCAAATTGTTGACGTAGTCGATCCAGAAATCTTGGATCCGAGTGCAGACGCGCAATCTCGTACTCGTCCTTGTAGGACAGCAGGCGGAAATACTGCTGAGCCACAGCTTCGGATAAGCGCATACCGGCGCCATCCCCGATGCCCCCATCGAGGCCTTCAACAACGCGGGCCCTCGCGCCTAGCACCCCAAGCTCCGCCTGCCGCACGCGATCGACCAGATCCTTGTAGCGTTGGGCCAATGTCTGGTTCTGATAATCGGTGAGGTGCCGTGCGCGCAGTTCGACGATTGCGTCGAGTGGCGCAACCGTTGAGGTCGATAATTCGACTTGAGATGCCCCAAACGCCTCCGTCGAGACGGCGGCAAAATCATGTGCGGCACGCCGTCCCCACAAAAATGCGGCCAGGTTGGCTGGCACTGCCGCGCCATTGAGTTCAATTGCCCGCTCCAGCGCCGCCCGGGTCACCGGTAACCAACCCCGCTGACAGGCCCAACCAAGCATGAATGGATTCGCAAAAAGCGTATCTCCACACAGGGCTACAGCCAGTCGCTGAGCGGCAACCCAATCGACCGAATCCGACCCCACGGTTGCCAACAAATCCGCACGCAGTTGCGCTTCGGGAAAACGCCAGTCTGGATTGCGCAGAGCCTCTACCGTGGGCGCCACATCGGCGTTCAGGATGACTCGGGTGACACCTGGCCGCATCCGGGCCAGTGAGTCGGCACCAGCCGTCACCACGAGATCGCCGCCAATGACCAATTGCGCTTCGCCAATCGCGACCCGGGTCGCGAAGAGTTGGTCCTGCGTCTGCGCGATCTGAATATGCGAAGTCACCGCACCGCCCTTCTGCGCAAGGCCCGCCATGTCAAGCACAGCAACGCCTCGCCCGTCGAGATGAGCCGCCATCCCCAATAACTGCCCAATGGTGACGACTCCGGTCCCGCCAACTCCGGTCACCAGAATGCTGTAGGGACGCGCTGAAATCCCGCTCGAGGGGCTTGAATCAACCGATGCGACCGTAGGGTCAGGCAGTTCTGGCCATTCCAAAGAGGGGCTCGCGACCTGGTTTCGGTTTTGCACAACAGCCTGGGACCGACCGCGCCACTTCCCGCCCTCGACTGTCACAAAGCTTGGGCAGAATCCCTTCAGACAGGAAAAATCCTTGTTGCACGACGACTGGTTGATTTTGCGTTTGCGGCCGAGCGGTGTTTCGAAGGGCTCGACGGAGACACAAGACGACTGAACAGTGCAGTCACCACAGCCCTCGCAAACCGATTCGTTAATCACGACGCGACGGGCGGGGTCGGGGAACCCTGGTTGTCCGTCGGGGCCCTTGCGTTTGCGCCTGCGGCGCTTCTCCGACGCACAGGTCTGGTCGTACACAATCACTGTCACGCCAGCCACCTCGCGCAGACGACGCTGCACGGCGTCAAGGTGGTCCCGGTGTTCGACCCGCACATCATCCAAGGCGTGCGCCATCATGGTGTCACCGTCGGGCCCAGCCGCATGGGCGGACCTGGTGGAGCCAGAAGCGCCCGCGCCGCGCCGATATTTCTCGGGCTCGTCGGTCACGATCACGACTTCGCGGACGCCCTCGGCACGCAATTGCGCCACGACTTGGGGCACGGTGAGACTGCCGTCCAGCGGTTGCCCGCCGGTCATGGCCACCGCGTCGTTGTAGAGCAGCTTGTAGGTCATTGTCGCGCGGGCGGCGACGGCAGCACGAATGGCCAAAACCCCGGAATGAAAGTAGGTCCCATCGCCCATGTTGGCGAACACGTGCGGCGTCTCGCAGAAGGGTGCCTGACCGATCCAGGCCGCCCCCTCCCCGCCCATTTGAGAAAAGGTATCGGTGCGGCGCGCAGGATCCCACTGCGCCATAAAATGACATCCGATCCCGGCCAGCGCCCTCGAGCCCTCCGGGACATGTGTCGACGTGTTGTGCGGACAACCCGAACAGAATGTCGGCGTGCGCTGCAATTCGACCGCTTGAACCGGTTCGGTCGACCTGACCGACTCGACTGACTCAACCGACTCGACCGACTCAACCCGCAACAGGATCGGTTTGCGTTCCTTGGCCTCAAGAATCGCCAGGCGCGTTTGAATTCGGGCACGGATGTCGGACGGAAGCGTCCGCCCCTCTTGCTCGGCGGCGATCAGACGGCGACCAATCGCCCGCGCAATCATGGCCGGCGAATGCTCGCCGTAGGGCGCCAGGAGCCAATCACGGCGGGAACCAGCCCCGAATTCGGCAGTATGGCGACCGTCAGGACCCGACTTCCCAAAGATCCGCGGGCGAAGATCATCGCGCCAGTCGTAGAGCGCCTCCTTGACGGCGGATTCGACGAGCGAGCGTTTTTCTTCGATGACGAAGATTTCCCGAAGTCCGGTCGCGAACGCCCGCATGGAGCTGGGCTCCAGTGGCCAGACCACACCACACTTGAACAAGCGGATACCCACGACCGAGCAGGTCGCGGGGTCGAGACCGAGATCGTCGAGGGCTTGGCGGGTGTCGAGATACGACTTCCCAGCGGCCACCAGGCCAAGCCAGGCACTGGGCGAATCGATGGCGGTGAAATTCAGCCGGTTGGCGCGAATGTAAGCGAGCGCTGCATCGCCCTTGTAGTCCAACAGGCGCTGCTCCTGCGCAATTGGACTGTCGGGCCAGCGGATGTTGAGCCCCCCCGGCGGCAACTCATCTGTATTGGGCAAATGGATGGTGACGTGATCGGGGTCGATGACGACGGCGGCTGAGGATTCCGCCACATCGGTCACCGCCTTCATCGCAACCCAAAGCCCCGACCAGCGCGACATCGCCCAACCGTGCAGGCCAAAGTCCAAAAACTCCTGAACCCCGGCCGGATAGAACACCGGCATGCCGCAGGCCTTGAAAATAAACTCACTCTGATGCGGCAAGGTCGAGCTCTTGGCGCCGTGATCGTCGCCAGCGACGGCAATCACGCCGCCATGTGGCGCCGATCCGGCCGCGTTGGCATGTTTGAACACATCGCTGCAGCGATCGACTCCGGGGCCTTTGCCGTACCAGAGACCAAACACGCCATCGGCATTGGCACCGGGAAACAAGCCAATCTGCTGGGTTCCCCAAATGGCGTTGGCCGCCAACTCTTCATTGACGCCAGGTCGAAAAACAATCTGCTGGCGGTCCAGATGCTCGCGGGCTTTCCAGAGTGCCTGATCGAGCGCGCCGAGGGGCGAACCGCGATAACCCGAAATGAAGCCAGCGGTGCGCAAGCCTGCGATGCGGTCACGCTCTCGCTGCAGCATCGGCAACCGCACCAGGGCTTGATTACCGTTCATGAAGGCACGCCCATGTTCGAGGGCGTACTTGTCATCCAGCGTCACACGACGCAGCGCGCGGGCTAGTTCAGCGTCAAGCGGAGCGTTCATTTCGAGGCCATGAGCCTTTCGCAGTAACGGGCAATCTGATCGACTTCGATGTTTACGAAATCACCGACTTTCAGGCGACCCAGCGTGGTAACTGCCATCGTATGCGGAATCACATTGATTTCAATCCGGGTAACCCCTTTCGCCGCGGAATCTTCCACCCGATTGACCGTGAGCGACACCCCATCCACCGTGACCGAGCCCTTGAACGCGAAATACTTTGCCAGCGCCGCTGGCACCTCAATGGCCAGAAACCAGGACTCACCCACCGGGTCAAAAGCGGCGACCCGGCCTAAACCATCGACATGCCCGCTGACCAGATGACCGCCGAGGCGATCCGAGAGCCGCAACGCTTTTTCGAGGTTGACCATCCCCGGAGCGGCCAGGCCAACCGTTCGGGACAAACTCTCGAGCGAAACATCGACCGCGAAACGGCCTTCGGACAACTGGACAGACGTCGGTCCACCGAGTTCAACAACGGTCATGCACGCCCCCTGGATGGCAATCGAATCGCCCACCTGGACATCATCCAGGTCCAGGTTCGAGGCTTCAATGACCAGCCGCCGGCCGCTCTCAGCCGGACCGCCGGTATCCGCCAGCGGCACGACTGCTTCGATCATCCCGATCGCTGCAACGATTCCTGTAAACATGTCCACTCGCCCTCTGCGCTTTACTTGACTACGTGCTGCCTGATTACAGGCTGCTTAAACTGGCTTAAACCGGGCGAGGATCCGCAGATCGTTGCCAACTTTAACCATCTCGTGAAAATACAGGCGTTTGGCGGATTCGAGAGCATCGGGCGGCTCAAGATTAAACATAGCCCGCGAATCTCCAAGCAGCGCAGGCGCCAGATACACCAGCAGCTCGTCGACTCGAGCCTCGCGAACGAGCGAACCATTCAGCCCAGCGCCGGCTTCGACATGTAATTCATTGACGCCACGACGCGCCAATTCAGCCAGTAGCGCGCCGAGGTCCACTTTGCCAGGTGACGATGGCGTGGACAGCGAGGACGAGGACGACGACAACGTCGGGGACGACCACAGTTCGACGCCATGGTCCTTCAACAGGCGCGCTTTCTCGGCCAGAGGGCCAGTCGCAAGCCAATGTTCGTCCAGGGCGTGGGCCAGCAGGAGCCCCCCCGCTCGGACCAATTTTGCGCCAGGGTCAACCTCGAGCCGGCTGTCGATCAGAACCCGCATCGGTTGGCGAATAGGCTGTCCGGTCGGCTGTCCGGTCGGCTGCCCGATCTGCGCCCCGTCACTTTCGGGCAGATCACGAACGGTAAGTTGCGGGTCATCATCGCGAACGGTGCCGATACCCGTCAAGATCGCGCAGGCCCGGGCGCGCCAGGCATGCCCATCCGCGCGTGCGGCCGCACCGGTGATCCATTGGCTACGCCCATCGGGCAAGGCCGTTCGGCCATCCAGACTCGCGGCAACCTTGAGCCGAACCCATGGCAAACCCCGGGTCATTCGTGACACAAACCCGAGATTCAACTCTCGAGCCTCGTCCTCAAGCAAACCACACCGCACCTCAATGCCGGCTTCGCGCAAACGGTCCAACCCGCGACCCGCGACCAGGGGGTTGGGGTCCTCCATCGCGACCAGTACGCGCGCCACCCCCGCATCGATCAGGGCATTCGAGCATGGAGGCGTGCGACCAAAATGCGCGCACGGCTCTAACGTGACGTAGGCCGTGCTGCCCCGAGCGTCCTGTCCGGCTGCCCGCAAAGCATGGACTTCAGCATGGGCCTCACCCGCCCGCTGATGCCAACCTTCACCGACCAAGGCTCCAGCCGCTGAGATTAAAACGCATCCGACCCGGGGGTTTGGAGTAGCCGACCTCAAGCCCTGACGAGCCAGCGCCAGCGCCCGTTCCATCCATTGCTGATCGGCGGCGCTAAACATCAAAGGCCCAAGGCCCTAACGCGAGTTGAGGTTGTCGGGTCGCACTTCCTGGATGATTTCCGCAAATTCATCCAGATGCTCGAAATTCCGATAGACCGATGCAAACCGCACATAACCCACCTTATCAAGGCGCCTGAGTTCGCGCATGACCAGCTCCCCGATCCGATCGCTCGGCGCTTCGCGAGCCCCAGAACTGATCAGTGCCTCCTCAATCCGCGAGATTGCCGCCTCAATCGATTCGGCCGATACCGGGCGTTTGCGCAGCGCCAGGGTCATCGAACTGCGCAGCTTGGTCCGGTCAAATTCGACCCGCGTTCCGTTCTTCTTGACGACGGCGGGCAGGGTCAGTTCAGCCCGCTCATAGGTCGTAAACCGCTTGTCGCAACCGGGGCAGCGTCGCCGCCTGCGCATGACATCGCCATCATCCGAAGATCGCGTCTCGGCAACCTGCGTGTCGGCAAACGCGCAAAACGGACAACGCACGTCGGTTCAAGCCGCCGGTGGCGAATAAACCGGAAACCGCCCCGTCAGCGCGGCCACCTGAGAACGCACTCGCGCATGCACCTCGACATCCTGCGGCGAATCAAGCGTGTCGGCGACCAGATGTGCCGTTGCGACCGCCTCCTCAACACCAAACCCACGGGTCGTAATTGCGGGTGACCCCAAACGCACCCGACTGGTCACGAAAGGCTTTTCTGGATCGGTGTGATCGAGGGTCTGGGCGCGGTCGAACATAACAAATCCGGGTGGGGGATTGGCGGGGCAATAACAGCCGATTATAGGTCGTCGGCGGGTTGACTCAGATGCCCGGTATCGGCCCAGACGACCACCTCCCAAACGCCGCGCTCAAACCGCAGCACATTACGCGCTGCATTCAGGGTCTGATGCCTTCTTGGTGCATCGAGCGTGAGCCCCGCGGCGTGACGAAATGCCATATCGAGCACGCCACCGTGGGTCACCGCAATCACTCGGAGCGGCTCGTTGAGTTTCAGGGACACGAGTGAAGACGC
>RFPW01000300.1 GCA_009925965.1 Betaproteobacteria bacterium | reverse complement strand
CCCGACTTGCTGGATCCAGTGCGCGCCAGGGCTGTCGATTCGAACGATAGCCCCGCAACGGGACCGACTGCGTCGATGAGCTCTGGCCGATCGGGTTCTCGAGCCGCGTTGTTAAACGAGCCTGCAGGCGCCGCAACAGCGCCAGTGAAATC
The DNA here is from genome assembly GCA_009925965.1 of Betaproteobacteria bacterium. Taxonomy (GTDB): domain Bacteria; phylum Pseudomonadota; class Gammaproteobacteria; order Burkholderiales; family Burkholderiaceae_E; genus RFPW01. The sequence goes on along the minus strand of RFPW01000300.1, from coordinate 2,248 downwards.
ACGACGAGGGAGCAAAAGCGGCGCTGTCAGCGGAGTTGGCACCGTTGTGGGAAAACCCGCTGAAGTTAACGCAAAGGCTGGCGCCGAAACTGCTCTCGAGGCAGTCGCTGCTAAGAAGACCGTATCGCAGGACGCACAAACCAAGTCACGCTCAGGGCGGGTCCGTGCCACATCGCTTGAGCCCGGCGGCAAGACCCTTCGGCCGCGTCTTTTCGTGCTGGACACCAACGTGCTGATGCACGACCCAACCTCGTTATTCCGCTTTGAAGAGCACGACATCTTCCTGCCGATGGTGACGCTCGAAGAGTTGGACAACAACAAAAAGGGCATGACTGAGGTCGCCCGAAACGCCCGGCAGGCGAGCCGTTCAATCGAGGCCTTGATTGGCGATCTGAGCATCAGCCTGTCCCCCATGCGCGCTGACGCGCCAAAAGATGGATCGGCCGACGCGGCGGCGCCACTCGCGCACCTGATCGAGGAGGGTGTCCGCCTCGACAAACTCGGAAATCGGGAAGCCACTGGGCGACTGCGGCTCCAGACAACCGCCCTACCCTCGACCACCCTGCCCTCAAGCCTGGCATCGACCAAGGCTGACAATCAAATCCTCGGTGTGGTCCACGCACTGCAGGAGCGGTGGCCCAATAGCGATGTCGTTCTGGTGTCCAAAGACATCAACATGCGCATCAAGGCCCGCGCCCTGGGTCTGCGGGCTGAGGACTATTTCAATGATCAGGTCGTTGAAGACACCGACCTGCTTTATTCGGGCGTCCTGCAGTTGCCGGCCGACTTCTGGGATCGGCATGGCAAGGGTATGGAAAGCTGGCAGCAAGGCGGCGTTACTTACTACCGCATTACCGGGCCTCTCGTGCGCCAGTTTTTGCTCAATCAGTTTGTCTGGTTTGAAGGTCAACTGCCGCTGGCTGCGCAGGTTCGAGAACTCAACGGCAGTACTGCCGTGTTGCAGACATTGCGCGACTTCGGACACCACAAGAATTCGGTTTGGGGTATCAGCGCGCGCAACCGCGAGCAGAACTTTGCATTGAATCTGCTGACCAACCCCGATGTGGATTTCGTCAGCCTGCTGGGTCAGGCGGGTACCGGAAAGACCCTGCTGGCCCTCGCGGCCGGACTGTCTCAGGTACTGGAGAGCAAGCGCTACAGCGAAATCATCATGACGCGCGCAACGGTCCCCGTCGGCGAAGACATCGGTTATCTACCAGGCACAGAAGAAGAGAAAATGCAGCCCTGGATGGGCGCGCTTGAAGACAACCTCGAGGTGCTCAATAAAGGCGAAAGCGGTGGCGACTGGGGACGTTCCGCTGCGAACGATCTGATCAAGTCGCGGGTCAAGGTCAAGTCGATGAGCTTCATGCGCGGTCGTACCTTTTTGGGTAAGTACCTGATCATCGATGAAGCGCAGAACCTCACCCCCAAACAGATGAAGACGCTGGTGACACGCGCAGGTCCGGGGACGAAAGTGATCTGTCTGGGCAACATTGCGCAGATCGATACGCCCTATCTGACCGAGGGATCTTCAGGCCTGACCTACGTGGTCGATCGTTTTAAAGGCTGGGGTCATGCGGGGCATATCACCCTGCAGCGTGGCGAGCGCTCAAGGTTGGCCGACTACGCGGCAGACGCCCTGTAAAGACTAAAAACTTGCGCCGGGCGTGTAGTTCTCGAAGCGCGTGAACTGACCGGCGAACGTTAATCGTATCGTTCCGATCGGGCCGTTACGCTGTTTGCCGATGATGACCTCGGCGGTGCCTTTTTCGGGGGAGTCTGGGTTATAGACCTCGTCCCGATAAATAAACAGAATCACGTCGGCATCCTGTTCAATACCGCCAGATTCGCGCAGGTCGCTCATCACCGGGCGCTTGTTGGGCCGCTGCTCGAGCGAGCGGTTGAGCTGGGACAACGCGATTACAGGGCAATTCAGTTCTTTCGCTAAAGACTTAAGCGAGCGGGTCATTTCAGAAATTTCGGTGGCCCGGTTTTCGTTACCCCCACTGCCCGACATCAGCTGCAAATAATCGATGACCACTAGCCCAAGGCGGCCCTGTTGGCGCGCGAGCCGTCGGGCCCGGCCACGCAGGTCGATCACGGACAGGGCTGGGGTTTCATCGATGAACATCGGCATGTCCTGCATCCGCCCGATCGCACCAGTTAGCCGAGACCAGTCGTCATCGTTGAGGCGCCCCGTACGCAATCGGTTGCTGTCGATCCGACCGATCGAGCAGAGCATCCG
>RFPW01000299.1 GCA_009925965.1 Betaproteobacteria bacterium | reverse complement strand
GGATACATGCCGATGGTGTCTCACCCAAAACGCGGGAGACCTTCATGTTTTTAAATCGGACGGCTGATTCGCTTCACCGACGGGCTGAACCTCAAGCTCCAGACTCGACCCCAGTCCACGTCGTGATCGTGACGATGGATACCCACCTCGCGAGTTCGGTCGAGCGGGCACGCAAGTCCCTGCGCAAGGACTATCCGGGTCTGACTCTTAGCTTGCATGCGGCATCTGAATACGCCGGCAACGATCACCTGATCGATCGCTGCAAATCGGACATCGCCAAAGCAGATATCGTGATCGCCGGCATGCTCTTTCTGGAAGACCACTTCCTGCCGATCCTGGGCGACCTGCAAGCTCGGCGCGAGCACTGCGACGCGATGATCTGCATGGCGTCCGCAAGCGAAGTCGTCAAGCTGACCCGATTTGGCAATTTCGACATGAGCAAGCCCGCGAACGGGGCGATGGCGTTGCTCAAAAAACTTCGTGGCGGCAAAGAGAAGAAAGCCACCGGCGGCGCCGCCCAAATGAAGATGCTACGGCGACTGCCGCAGATGCTGCGCTTCATCCCCGGGACCGCCCAGGACGTTCGAGCCTATTTCATTACGATGCAGTACTGGATGGGCGGTTCAGACGTCAATGTGTTGAATATGATTCGCCACGTCGTGGACCGCGGCGCGGACGGCCCGCGCAAATCCCTGCGCGGCAAAAACAAGGTTGAGCCTCCAGTGGAGTACCCCGAGGTCGGGGTCTATCACCCGAAAATGTCGGGCAAATTTAGTGAGTCAGCGGGGGCGCTTCCGGCCCCCTCCACCGGTACAACGAAAGGTGCCTCGAAAGGCACAGTCGGCGTTTTGTTACTACGCTCCTACCTGCTCTCCGGCAATGCTGGTCACTACGACGGCGTAATCGCCGCGCTCGAGGCGCGTGGTCTTCGCGTGATTCCAGCCTTTGCCGCCGGACTTGATTCCCGCCCCGCCATTGAATCGTTCTTCTATCAGAACGGCCAAGTCGCCGTCGATGCGGTTGTATCACTGACTGGGTTTTCACTCGTTGGTGGTCCGGCCTATAACGATGCGAAATCAGCGCAAGAAGTTCTTGCCCGTCTTGATGTGCCCTACGTGGCTGCACACCCCGTTGAGTTCCAAACTTTGGATCAATGGGGTGGATCGGACCGTGGTCTCCTACCCGTAGAAAGTACGATCATGGTCGCGATCCCTGAGCTCGACGGATCGACTGGTCCAATTGTGTTTGGCGGTCGCCCCGGCGCGGCAGGCGTAACCTGTACTGGCTGCCATCACGCCTGTACTTTCAGCGCCTCCGATACCGCGCAAGATATGCACTCCTGCCCCGAGCGGGCGATCATGCTGGCGGCCCGGGTCAGCAAGCTGGTTGCCCTCAAACGCAGTGAGCGTCGCGACCGAAAAGTCGCGATCGTGCTGTTCAATTTCCCCCCCAATGCCGGAAACATTGGCAGCGCTGCCTACCTTTCGGTCTTTGAATCTCTGATGAACACACTCGGTGGCATGCAGCGCCAGGGGTATCAGGTCAACATGCCCGAAAGCGTGGATGAACTGCGCGACGCCGTGCTCCATGGCAACGCCGCACAGCACGGATCAGACGCGAATGTTCATACCCTGATCCCCGCGAATGATCACGTCAAGCGTGAACGCTGGCTCAAAGAAATCGAAGCGCAATGGGGACCCGCCCCAGGTCGTCAGCTCAGCAACGGCAGTTCGATATTTGTTCTGGGCAAGCAATTTGGCAACGTGTTGATTTGCGTTCAACCTTCGTTCGGCTACGAAGGCGATCCGATGCGTTTGCTGTTCGAGAAGGGTTTGGCCCCAACGCACGCGTTCTCTGCCTTTTATCGCTACCTGAGAGAAGATTTCCAGGCCAGTGCCGTTCTTCATTTTGGAACTCACGGTGCACTGGAGTTTATGCCAGGCAAACAGAGCGGGATGTCTGGAACCTGCTGGCCTGACCGTCTGATTGACGATCTTCCCAATATCTATCTCTACGCATCGAACAATCCGTCCGAAGGCGCAATCGCCAAACGGCGGTCGGGCGCGACCCTCATCAGTTACCTCACACCACCAGTCGCCCAGGCGGGTTTGTACAAAGGTTTGAATGATCTTAAAGCGTCGATCGATCGCTGGCGTACTCAGCCAGCCGACTCGGTTGACCGCCCAGAACTGGCGAGCCTGATTCAAGCACAGGCTGCAGAACTCAATCTTTGCTCGGCCGACCCGCTCTGGAACATCGAGAGCCATGGCGACGCAGACGAGCGCGTTAGGGCGCTTGGCGACCAGATTCTGGAATTGGAGTACACGCTCATTCCACACGGATTGCATGTCACAGGGCGACCTCTCTCACCCGCCGAGCGGGTGGATATGTTGCTGTCGATGGC
>RFPW01000298.1 GCA_009925965.1 Betaproteobacteria bacterium | reverse complement strand
AATCAGGCTGATCGCGACCTCTGGCGCCACGCGAAACAAGTTCGCTCCGACGGTGCCGACCTTTGCTGAACAGGGTTACAAGGACATCGTGTTCGATGAGTGGTTTGGTTTCTATATGCCCGCTAAAGTGCCTGCGGAAGTCCTCAATCGGACGGCTCAGGCGATCCGCAACGCGCTGGGTTCGCCGGATTTAATTGAGGCGCTCGGTCAGATGGGGCTTGAGGCCAGTCCGTCGACACCGGCTGAACTCGCCGCGCTGCTGAAGAAAGACAGCGATCGCTGGGCGCCGCTGATCAAGACGATTGGCTTTACCGCCGAGTCTTGACATGCGCCTTGAGACCCTGCGGGTCGACGATATCCTCGTCTCTCCAGATCATTACATCGATGGTGCGCGCGTCGATTCTGAGTTTAGTTTCGAGTTATTGAGTCCCATCGATCAAGGACTTTTGGGCCGCATCGGCGAGGGTGGGCCCGAGCATGTTGACTCCGCCATTGCGGCTGCTCAGAAGGCATTCCCGACCTGGTCGAGACTCACCGCGGCCGAGCGGCTACCCTATCTCAATCGATTTGCCGACGAGATTGGAAAGCGCGCCGAGGCGTTTTGTCGGCTTGAGTGCCGCGACGCCGGGGTCCTTCTTTCAAGGATGCGTCATGGTGTCGTTCCGCGCGCGGTCCTCAATATTCGTTGGTTTGCTGAGGCCGCCTTGACCCTTCAAGAGCGGTCAATCGAGACCGATCAAGCGGTCCATCGGGTGCGACACGATCCTGCCGGTGTTGTCGTGATAATCACGCCCTGGAATGCTCCGCTCATGCTGGCGACCTGGAAGTTAGGACCGGCACTGGCCGCTGGCAACACGTGCATCCTGAAGCCCCCGGAATGGGCGCCACTGACCTGTTCGCTCCTGGCCGATGCCGCTCATGCCGCTGGGTTGCCGCCGGGGGTTCTTAATGTCGTGCAGGGCGGGGGCTCCACCGTAGGGGCACGATTGGTTGCCGATCCGCGCATCGCCCGAGTGTCCTTTACCGGCAGTGTTTCGACGGCAAGACTCATCGCTCAAGCGGCTGGCGCGAATCTCGTGCCCTGCAGCCTCGAACTTGGCGGGAAGAGCCCTTTCATCGTCCTTGAGGATGCTGATATCGATTTGGCGGCAGCGACTGGCGCGCTGATGTACCGAAATGCTGGACAGGTTTGTCTTGCTGGAACTCGGTTTCTAGTCCACCGATCGATTTCTGATCGATTCGTTGCGAGTATGCGAGCCGTTGTCGAGCAACTGCGGGTTGGAGATCCACAGGACGAGTCCACCGAGGTGGGACCGATCATTCACCCGCGTCAGGTTGAGCGCGTCCTCGGCTACATCGACCGCGCCGTTGCCGGCGGCGCAAAGCTCCTGTGGGGCGGTGGACGACATCCCTTCGGTGCGCAGTACCTGCAGCCCACAATGCTCGCTGGCGTTGAGCAAAGTGATGAGATTGTCCAGAACGAGGTCTTCGGTCCTGTACTGACACTGCAAACATTTGCGAGCGACGAGGAAGCCGTTGAACTCGCGAATGGCACTGACTATGGTCTTGGTGGCGTCTGTTACGGCGAACAGGCGCACGCCACTGAAGTGGCCGATCAGGTGCGCACAGGGTTTATTTGGATAAACAGTTTCGGGATTCGAGATCTCGCTGCACCCTTTGGAGGCATCAAGCGCAGCGGGATTGGCCGCGAGGGCGGTAACTGGAGCTTTGACTTCTTCTGCGATGTCAAAGATGTTGTCCTGCCAAAGAAGCCGTTCCGGCCGAGTTTTAGCCATCGTTAAAAAGGGTTCTCTCAATGGTCGGGAAAGTCGTCGGCGCGGCACTGGTATCCCATCATCCGGGGTTGATGCAGTGCGAAGAATTCCGGGTGCTGCAAGGGGCTGGTCGGGATTCGGATCTCATCGCTGGCTACGCGCGTCTGCGCCGCAAGATCAGCGAAGTCTCAGCCCAAGTCGTGATCATTTTTGATTCACATTGGTTCACCACCGGTTATCACCTGGTCGATGGCGGCGCGCATTATCGCGGAATGTATACCTCGGACGAGATGCCCTGGTACTTGCACGGAGTCCCCTACGATTACCGTGGTCATCCGGAATTTGCGTCGTTAATTGAGTCTGTTTCGCGGGCGCGCGGTGGCTACAACCGTGTGACCTCGCACCCTGATCTTGGAAGGCATTACGCCACGATCAATCTCGTCAAGCAGCTTTGGTTGGAACGTTCGGGGATTCCGATCGTCACCGTGAGTTCTTGCCAGAATTGTGATTGGCATCACTTTCTAGAGTCCGGCGAGGCCATTGGCGAGGCTGTCCGCGAAAGTGGGCTTCGGGTCTTGTTACTCGCCTCTGGGGCACTTAGTCATAAGTTCAACCCGATTGACTGGAAACCCAACAA
>RFPW01000297.1 GCA_009925965.1 Betaproteobacteria bacterium | reverse complement strand
CCACCTGAGTCCACATGCCGCGCGCGCCATCCCGATCAATCCGAACAGCACTGGTGACGGGCACCGGCTCGCAAATCAGGCTGGCGCAGCGCTCAAACGACTGGATGGCGTCTTCGGCCCACAATTGCGTTTTAGCGCGCCCAACCGAACCTCGTGGATCTCGAAATTGCCGCAATGGCGGTGGATTCACCAGATCGCCGCCTTGATTCTGACCAAGGCGCCACCGACCGTTCTGGGCTGGTTGGCCAAGCCACTCCTGGTGGCTCACATGTCACCGGCCGACCCCCTATTTGAGGCGGGCGCCGTGATCGTCGACCGATCTGGCGATCGAGTCGGTCCTCCGAACCGTCTGGCAGCAGAGTTAGCCCTGCGCCCTGGAGCCACCGGTTATGTCATAGGCGATGAGACGATTGCCCGGCGGTTCTCGAAATTTCCCGATTTCATTTCGACCGCACCGGGGATCGCATTTGCTTATTTTCAGGACTATGAACGCGGCAGGCCTGATCTGGTCCATTGGGCTGCAGACGCAAGCGCATTGGCGAGCTCACTTGGCCTGGAGGCGACGCGCCTAAGGGTTGCGACCCAACATCTATCGGGACGCCTGTTCGCCCTCGGCCCCTGCAATGCCATGCTGACGGTGACCGAGGGTGGCGCATCCATTGACCCCCAATGTCGGGTCCTTGATTCAGATGGCGAGGTCATTGCGGGACTGTACGCCGCGGGGGGAAACGGTCAGGGCGGCCTCATGCTCAAAGGGCACGGACTGCACCTTGCGTGGGCCATGACCTCAGGTCGAGTGGCTGGCCGTAGTGCTTCTCAATCACCCAACACCGTTTGATAAACCGCTCGCTTCCAATCGAACGCAAAAGGGTGCCAGAACGCCCAGTGGCGCTGTGTCATGACAACACCCGCGATTCGATGCTGCGGGTGAATCCACCAGTGCGTTCCGGCGATACCGCCCCAGTGAAACTCACCCACCGAGTTCGGTGACTCCAAGCCTGATGGCACTCGGGTGACAGCCCCCGCCAGTCCATGGCCCTTTCCACGGACCTCACCAAACACTGAGCTCTTCAGACAAAGGCCATCGGCAAGTTGATTCTTCATCATCAAGGCGAGTGTCTGAGGCCGCAGCAAGGCGTAAGGGCTTGAGACGTCGGCCGCTCGCCACTGCCGGTCGGGATCCGGGGGCATCAGCGCTCTGACGAGTTTGATCATGTCGCCGAGGCTGGAGACCAGACCGCCACCTCCGGATAGCCGCGCAAACGGGCGTCGATAAGCCTCGGGATAGGGTGCATTGTCGGTACGACTCAAACCCGGGTGCATCGGTTCCGTGAGACTTGCGCCGGCGTAATACGCCACAAGTCGATGCTGTTGATTCGGGGGAACCCAAAAAAAGGTGTCATTCATCCCCAGCGGTTCGAAAATCATGTCCCGCAGGACTTGATCAAGTGCCTGACCTGAGACCACTTCGAGCAGTCGGGCGAGCACATCGGTCGCCATCGAGTACTCCCACTGCGTGCCGGGATGAAACGCCAATGGCAAATCCGCCAGCGCGTCGACCATGCTTGCGAGCGTGGTGTTGGGGTCGCGAACTCCGCGAGCTAAATACGGCGCATATAGCGGCGACTGCGCGTCCAGAATGCCGGAGGTCAAGCCTGAACTGTGCGTTAGAAGATGTCGCACCGTGATCGACCCACGAGCGGGCTCCGTGTCGGCGAGATCCTGCGCCCCTGTGCGCAGTACCCTTCTTGCGCCCAGTTGCGGCAGATAGCCTTCGATTGGATCGTCCAGCCCGAGCCGGCCCTCTTCCATCATCCGCAGCACCGCGCAGGACGTGATCAGCTTTGTGTTGGAGAAAATCCGAAACAGATGTTGAGGATTCAGCGCAACCCCTTGCTCGCGGTCGGCCCAACCAACGCAATGCAGGTCAACCAACTCGGAACCGCGGAGCACAGCACTTGAAAGGCCCGCCAGCAAATCACTTTCAACATAACGGCGCATCGCCGCATGAACAGGTTCAAAGTCAAACACAGCGTTATTTCCAATAGAACGGTATCGAACGCCTCAGGCCGGAGTCCACCAGCTTACTTCTTGTCCCCTGGCTGCTGGTCTTTCGCCCGGTTCCCGCTGTTCGCCGGGCCCGGTCGGTCTGGCCTGTCGGACCTGTCGGCCCTATCCGGTCTCTCGGCTCTATCAGTTCGTGGATCTGGACGGACTGTTGGATTCCCGAAGCCGGGCATCGGACTTGGCTTTTGCGGGGTTTGTTGAGCGGGGAGGCCTTCCCCAGATGGTCTCGTTGGTCCGGATGGTCCGGATGGCAAGGTTGGGCCGGGCTGCGGACGTAATGGTGCAAAAGACCTCATAACAGGCTCGGGGCGAGGTTGCCCATACCAGGGAGCTCGATCGAATCGAGGCGAATCGTAC
>RFPW01000296.1 GCA_009925965.1 Betaproteobacteria bacterium | reverse complement strand
GGGCGGGCCCAGACCTCCGCACTTTGGTGGGCGATGAAAATCGGGATGTCACCCACGATCCGCACGCCACGCGCGTTGGCATAGTCCTTGAACCCGCGCCATTGACGAAAAAACACCCATTGGCAAAACTGCCAGAACCGGTAGGCCCCAGCCTGGGCCAGGCGTGCCCGGGCCAGGGCTGCCGGCTCGCGCCGGGCCAAGGGCTGAGCCCAGTGGTTCCAGGCCTGATCCGGGTGCTCCGCCTGCAGAGCCATGAACAGGGCATAGTCGTCCAACCAGGCAGCGTGCTGCCGGCAAAACACCGCAAAATCCTGGCGATCCGCCGCACTGGCACGGGCTTCAAACCCTGCTGCAGCCGAGGCCAGAACGCGCATGCGAAAGGCGATCATAGGCTCGAAATTCACCGCCTGGTCGCTCAGGCCGGGGACTGGCGCAAGCGCGTCGGCGTCCAGCCAGCCCTGCCGGTGCAGGTCGGCCAGGTCGATCAGAAGCGGGTTACCAGCAAAGGCCGAACTGCTCATGTAAGGCGAGTTGCCCAGGCCAACGCCACCGAGTGGCAGCATTTGCCATAGGCTCTGCCCACCCGCTACCAGCCAGTCGACAAAATGATAGGCCGATGGCCCGAGGTCGCCGCTGCCGTGCGGGCCTGGCAACGAGGTGGGGTGCAGCAATACACCGCTGGCGCGTGGGAATTGCATCAAGGGTCAATGGCTGATTGGGCGAGACGACAGGCTCGCGCCTACGTGAAGTTGACGACGGCGCGTTTTATTCATTAATTTTGTCATTTTTGTCCCCCACACTTCTTTCTATCTCTTTTCAAGGTAACTCAGCAAGCCCGCCCCCCCCCCTGCAGCGTGGTTAATATAATTGGAAGGGGTTAGTAATGTGCGTCGAGGGCACGCTTGGCCGAGAGACTTAAGTGCAAGGCCCCGCAGTGCCACCGGAGCCGTAGCGGTCTAAGAAGCAGCGGTCCAATCCATTAGCGCCTTGCCGCCGGCGGCTGCAGCCGCACTGATGCAGGTTCCCCACGCCATGTCCATCACCGACAAGCCAATCGGCCACTGCTTGAGCGTGGCCAGGTTCGTGAGGTCATAGGTGGCGTAAGCAAAAAAGCCAAATAGCGCCGCCATGCCTACGGTCTTTCCCCAGCCTGGCGCAGGTCCCCCGGGGGGCAGGACCGCAAACACCACCAGCGCGAGCCCGTACAGCGCGTAAAAAAGCACGGCCGCCGGCACATTGGGTTTGTCGGCCATCAGGTGACCGATACCGTTCTGGTAGATCGGCTTAGCGATGACGCCAAGCCACAGCATGTCCAGCCCGACCATCACGATCATGGTGCCAGCGTAGGCGGCGAGCTGTCTTTTCATCATGCCGGCAATGGTGCTGCGGCCCGTGTGGAGGCCGAAAAGGCAGCGGAGGATTCATGCTTGCCCAGGGCCACGGGCCTGAACGCGATGACGGAGAAGATCATCCAGAACGCTACTAACATCTTGCTGCTGGATACATCCCTGTATTCTGCCCCATGCGGGATGAACCCTGGCAGCATCGGGTTCATGGGTGAGCCTCTTTGCCGCGTATTTGTGAAGGCGCGGTGGGCAGCGCGTTGCAAACTGCCCACCGGCCGGCGGTTACTTGGGCATCAGTACTGTGTCAATCGCATGGATCACCCCGTTGTCGGCAGCCACATCGGCGGACACCACTTTGGCATCGTTCACCGTCGCACCGCCCATGGTGTTCACCATCACATCGCCACCTTGCACGGTCTTCACGTTGCCAGCCTTCAGGTTTGTGGACATGACCTTGCCGGAAACCACGTGGTAGGTCAGCACAGACTTCAACTTGGCCTTGTCCTTCAGCAAGGCGTCAAGGTCGGCTTTTGGAATCTTTGCGAAGGCCTCATCGGTCGGCGCAAAGACCGTGAACGGCCCCTTGCCCTTGAGCGTGGGTACCAGATCGGCTGCCTTGAGCGCCACGACCAGCGTCTTGAAATTGCCGGCGGCCACGGCGGTGTCCACGATGTCCTTGGCCTGTGCGGCAACAGCCGCGCTGGCGAGGGCGGCCGCGATTAGTAGTGTCTTTACTTTCATCGTTGATTCTGACTTTCTTTCAAGGGGTTGGATTGCTGGGTTTGAGCACATCAAGCCGGCGGCATCAGCACTGCGTCAATCACGTGAATCAACCCGTTGGAAGCCGCAACGTCGGTCTTGGTGACGTGGACGTTACCGTTGAGCTTGACGCCACCCTGCGTACTGACCTTGAGGTTGCCACCATTGAGCGTCGTTGCGGTCTTGCCGTCCAGCTTCATCACGTCAGCCGCCGCGACCTTGCCGGCGACCACGTGATATTTGAGGATCGCGGTCAGTTTCGGGATGTCCTTCAGCAGACCGTCGACAGTACCGGGAGGCAGCTTGGCGAACGCATCGTC
>RFPW01000295.1 GCA_009925965.1 Betaproteobacteria bacterium | reverse complement strand
GTAGTTGATCCGGTTCGTCAGCCAGCGGTGTTTTTGATAGACGAATCGATCTCGGGCCGGCTGATACAGACGTTCAATGGCCCGACTCAGAATGAGGGCTGATTGTTTGCGTGCGCCCGGACCGTTTCCGGTCGTCAATAGTGTGATCACGGCCTGCGCCACGCTGTGCATGTCGAGGGGATAGATCGAGGTTTTGTAGTAGCTGACATCACCCGCTGGCGTGATGAATGTGCTGACGTAGTAGTCGTAGCCGCGCCGAATGCAGTCATCGAATTCGACGCTTCGGGTGACGTTGCGAATGAGGCAGAGGGCTTCGAGGTTGTAGCCCGTGTGAAAGCCGTCGACGAATTGGTGATGCTGACGTGTGCCGTAGACCCAGGATCCGTCAGCAGACTGGGCGCGGACGGTTTCTCGGGTCACTTGTATCGCTTGGTCGACTAGATCGGGGCGGCCGGTTTTGTGTCCTGCAAATGCGCACCAGGCGGCACCCCAGAGGCTCGCGTTGTGGACGAACGCGGTTTCTCCAGGGATGTACGCATAAAAGGAGTGGCCATCGTGCTCGGTGTAGAGGTGGTCGGCCATGAATCGTGCAGAACTCAGAGCCAAAGCCATCAGGCGACTGTCGGCTGTTTGTTCGCCTAATGCATAAAGCGCTCGAGCCACGTAACAGGTGGTGATGATGTTGGGTTTTCCCGCCGGGACGTGGAAAGCGCGCGCCTGCCAGTCAAAGTGGTAGCCCCAGCAGGGGGATTGCCAGTGTTCTGGATCGCTTTGCTGACTGATTAGCCATAGTCCCAGACGTTTCGCTTCATCGAGAAATTCAGGCCTTGATGTGCGCCGATAGTCCTGTAGCAGACCTGCCAGGCAAAGGGCAATCCCTTTGGGGTTTCGCATTTTGGGCACTTGCAGAATCGGACGCAGATTGATCGGCAGGTGTTTGCCAACCTGAAGCCAAATCAGTCGTGCCAGGCGGTTTTGATGAAGCGGGGTCGCCTGAAAGAGCCTGCTATTCAAAAAATCAAATGGATCGTGGCCGGCGTAGTCGTCCGACTTGATTGAGGCAAGCAATCGTTCATTGAGCGCGATGAGATCAGTCACCGACTGATCACCGATGGGTCGTTGATCGCGATCCTGCGGTAGGTGTTGGCAACCTGATCGGCCAGGCGGTCATAGCTTCGGTGCTCTGAGATCCATTGGCTGCCTCGTGCGCCCATGCGGCGGGCCTTTTCGGGATCGAGCAATAGCGTTCGAATCGCTGCCATAAATGCATCGATTTGCATCGGCACACAAAATCCGCCGCGACTCTGCTCCAGGACCCATTGTTGGTCAGGAATGTCATTGGCCACGCAGGGAATTCCGAGGGCGAGGTATTCACCCACCTTGGTGGGTGAGGACACATCGAAGAGAGCCCCCCGCGGGATTGGGGATAGGCCAATCGAAGCACTGGCGACCCAGCGCAGGGCTTCGCTCTGCGCAATCCAGCCGGTCAGGTGGACATGCTTGGCGAGGTCACGTTGGATTAATTCTTGCCGGATCCAGCGCCGGTCGTCCTCGTTGAGCCCATCACCGACGATGAGCAACAGCACATCAGGAAACTCAACCCTCAGCGCCTCGGTGAGCATAAGCAGGAAATGGGTTGATCGTGAGCGGCCGATGGTTCCGAGATGCGCGATGACGCGACGATTGGTAAGGATCGGATGCGAGTAGGGGGCTGGTGCTGGCAGGAAGCGAACTAGATCGATTCCCATCGGGACCACGGTCATCTTTTCAGGGCGCAGGCCCCTCAGGGCCAGCGCATCGCGCATTGCGTGGCTTTGCACAAAGAGATGATCCGCGCGCCGCAGAACCCAGGATTCGGCCCGCCGGGCCAGCCAGGCGCGGGCATGCGCGGCGGCCTTTCTGAGTTTGCCGTCCTCGACCCGGAGTTCGCGCGCCCGAACCGCATGTCCTTCGGCAATCGGGAATGACATCCAGTAGATGAAGGGTTTGGCAAAGACCCGTGCTGCCAGCAGTCCAATCAGGCCGGAGCGGATACGGTCTCGGGCTTGGACAAAGTCAGCCTGTCTGGCCCAACCAAGAATGGGTAGATCGACCAGGGGGAGGCATAGATAGGCAAACCAGTTGGGGCCTGGTAAGCGCCGGACGATCGATTTTCCGGCTGGCCATGGCGTTTGTGGGCGCCCTGGATCCATGGCGGCCAATAAGTCCGTTTGAATCCCGCGCAGTGGGAGACAACGCCCAAAAAGAACCGCCATGTCTGCGCGATAAGGTGGGTAGGGGTCTCGGAGCATGCAGGCAATGCGGAGCGGTGGTTCGGGCCTCCCGAGATCAATCGCGTTCAAAGTCGCCAGACGCGTGCACCGAGTCGCGTCAACGCGGCGGCGGGGAAGGCGGATTTGATATCGACAAAGACGCCACCCGGATATAGTTT
>RFPW01000294.1 GCA_009925965.1 Betaproteobacteria bacterium | reverse complement strand
GCGATCACCGAATTGGGCACTGCGACCGGCCGGCTTAATGGCGACGGCTGCACGCCGAGTGCGTTGCGCATGAGCTCGTCCGCGCCGCCTTCCTTCCACTGAATCACGAGCGCGTCGGGTTTGACATCGATGCGCTCGATCAATGCCTGGATCACCGACGCATGCTCGCTCGGGCTCATCTGAAGCCAGACCGCATCGATGTTGCTCATCGCATCGCGGACTTGCTGCGCCGAGAAAGCTGGGGCGATCGCGGACATGTTCTCGACTACCGAATTGCAGACGCCAGGGTCTTGCAAGAGCGCTCGAACCTCATCGACGACCAATTGATCAGCCAGGGCGGCCGGCAATCGGCGCACCACGCAATCGGCGCCCGATCGTTTGACCGAGAGCGAATTGACGTAATATCGGTATTGCTTCGGCCCTTTGCCGGTGTATGTCGGCACGAACGCATAGCCCTCGGCGCCATAGAGCAGACCGCGCAATAGACCTGAGACCGATTGTGCGCATTCCGGTGATGGTGACCGCCGAATCCGGGATCGTGACCGCGTTTGTCGATTCGAGAGGTTGCGTGGTAGTGAGTATAGATTGAGGGGTTAATTTTCTGTTTTTGAACCTCCTTGATCGGCCGAGAGTGGTTCACGCGGGCGTAACGATTCCCCCCGCAGTTGGATGCGGTGCGAGCGTGATAGCAGTCGATCGAGGATTGCATCCGCGATGGTCTGGTCTCCGATCCATGCGTGCCAGTGTTCGACTGGCAGTTGACTGGTCACGATGGTGGCGCGTGTGCCGCTACGGTCATCAATGATTTCCAGCAGATCGTTACGCAGGTCAGAGTCCAGTGCGGCGACGCCCCAATCATCAAGAATTAAGACGTCTATGCGAGCGACGGACTCGAGCCAGGTTACAAACGTGCCCTTGCCGTGCAGGATTCGCAGTTCATCGGCCAACCGTGGGATGCGTAGGTATAGCGCCGATTGGCCACGCCGACACGCGTTTTGTGCGAGCGCACAAGCGAGCCAGCTCTTGCCCGATCCGGTCGGTCCGGTCAGGATCAACGTCGTGGCGTTCTCGACCCAGCGCGAGAGCGCCAGACTCATCAGGGCGCTACGATCGATACCGCGCGCGCTGCGGGCGTCTAGATCCTCGATACAAGCCTTGGGGTATTTGAGGCGGGCGCGCTTGAGCAACGCCGCTCGCTGCTTATCGTTGCGCACGAGCAGTTCTCGATCGACAAGCATCGCCAGGCGCTCTTCAAACGCCAGACTAGTGGCCGCGCCGGTGCTCGCCTGTTCTTCGGCTGCGGCGGCCATGCCCGTCAAGCGCAGCGCGCGCAATCTGGTCAGGGTGTCATTGAGTATCATCATCAATGCCCCTTCAGTGATAGTAAGTCGCGCCGCGTACGTTCTCGTGCTGCGGGCTGCTCCACGGGTTGGGCGAGGCCTGGGGTACCAGATCTCGTCCGTTCTCCAGAATGTCGCGTACGTGCCGGTAGTAGATCGCATTCAGTTCGATCGCCAGACGGCATGCAGCCTCCAGACGTTCACGCCCGTAACGCTTGGCCAGACTCAAGAGCCCCAGCGAGCGGCGATACCCGTGCTCGGGGTGACGATGCTGAGTGAGCAGGCTTTGAACGAACGCAGCCGTATGTGGTCCGATCGTGCCGCCCCAGTGAATCAGACGCTCTGGCGTCCATTCTTTGTGGGCGCGGTGCGCCGCTGGCATGTGCTCATCGATCGTCGTGTATCCGCCGCGTCGGTGATTACGCGCATGAATGGCGACCCGTTCGCCCCGGTGCAGGACCTCGACCAAGGCGTCGGTCAGACGCACCTCGACCCGGATCCCCACCAGTTGATGGGGAACGCTATAGCGGTGGGCGTCGATCTCGATGTGGTAATCGATATGAACACTGGCACTGCGCCAACTCGCCCAGCGCCAGGGCGCCATGGGCAAAGGCGCCAGCGCCGGCGCATCCAGTTGAGCAAAGAGGTTTGCCCGGGTGCTGTCGATTTTTTGGAATCTGCGCTGATTCAAATCCGCCAGCATCGCGCTAACGGCCGCATCGGCAGCGGCGAGGTTGTCCAGGCGAACATGGCGCAGTCTGGCCAGAATCCAACGCTCAACAACCTGTACGGCCGATTCGACTTTGCCCTTGTCCTGCGGCGAGTAGGGGCGCGCAGGCAAGAACGACACGCCGTAGTGACGGGCAAAGTCGAGCACCGTGTCGCCCACCCGGGGCTCGTACCGGTCTGGATCGGCGATGAGCGCCCGAGCGTTATCGGGAACGATCAGTTGTGGCACCCCGCCCATAAAGCTCAGCGCACGGGCAATCGCAGCCAGCCACGAGCGCATGGTCTGATCGGCCGTAACGCAGGCAAAGGTATAGCTCGAGGCGCCCATCGCAGCGACAAACACCTGGCCACGCGTGCCGTCAGCCAGGC
>RFPW01000293.1 GCA_009925965.1 Betaproteobacteria bacterium | reverse complement strand
GTGATGTCGGCCAGACTGAACCGTTCGGTTGCAATGAACTCGCGCTCGGCAAGGTGCGCATCCAATTCGACAAAAAACTGTTGGGCGCGGGCCAATCCGCGCTGGGCCAGTTCTGGGATCTGTGCATAGTTCACCGCGCCGGTCAGGGCACGGTCTTTCATGGCGGGCGCGCTGTTGCGCAGTGCTTCTGCGATGGCCATGAAACCTTCCATTTCGATGCGGGCATTCCAGCTCGCGACCTCCGCGCGCTCGAGGGCGGTGCGGCCCATGATGGCGGGCTCCGGGTGGGTCGCTTCGAGATAGGCGGCGATCCCTGCGTTATCGGTCAGGATCGAGCCGTCTTCGAGTCGCAGGGCCGGCACGGTGCAGCGTGGGTTGATCGCGCGAAAAGCATCCCCGAGTTGTTCCTGCTGGCGCAGATCGACCTGGATGGCGGTGAATGGAACGCCTTTTTCGGCGAGCAGAATCCGCGCGCGCCGGGGGCTGGGGGCCATCTCAAAGTCGTAGAGCGTCAGCATTTTAAATTTAGAACCAGTCGTGGGGCATGTTGCGGCACACAGACTCGCGTTCGCGCACGACCTTAAGCCAGGCATCGACTTTGGGGAGTTCATACGCGTGGAAATAGCGCAGGGCAGAGAGCAAGCCAGAGGTGAGCGAAGATGAGGCGGGGGTTGCAGCCACCCCGACATCAAGCCAGATCCACCCCATCACGACATGACCAAAGGCCTGCAGATAAGGCGTTGCGTTGGCAAGGGCTTCTTCAGGGACTTGACTGCTCCAGGCTTCTTTGGTGGCTCGCAGGAGCGAGTCGAGTGCGGCGCTGAGTTGGCTGGCAAACTCGGGTAGATCGTGCGCCCTGGAAATCGTTTGGCGGATCGCGCGTTCGAGCGCTTTGAGGGCTGCGCCGTCCTGCATCAGGACTTTGCGACCCAGGAGGTCAAGCGCCTGAATGCCATGCGTGCCCTCATGGATCATGTTCAAGCGGTTATCGCGCCAGTACTGTTCGACCGGAAAATCACGCGTGTAGCCGTAACCGCCGTGGACTTGAATGGCCAGACTATTGGCTTCGAGGCACCACTCACTGGGCCAACTCTTGGCAATGGGGGTGAGGATTTCTAGTAGGAGATTCGCTTCGCGAGCGGCCGTTTCATCGCCGGTGTGCAGTTCGTCGACCAGTCGGGCGCAGTAAAGCTCGAGGGCCAATCCTCCTTCGCAATAAGCCTTCTGGGCCAACAGCATGCGCTTGATGTCGGCATGCTCGATGATGGGCACTTGCGGCTGGTTCGGGTCTTTACCGCCCGATTGCAGTGGCCGGCCCTGAGGGCGCTGGCGGGCATAAGCCAGGGAGGCCTCATAGCCTGCCATCCCTAACATCGCAGCCGCCATGCCGACCCCAATCCGGGCCTCATTCATCATATGGAACATGCAGCGCAATCCGTCGCCGGGCTTGCCGACCAGATACCCAATGGCCCCTGCCTGCCCGCCCGGTTTGAACTTGCCCTCGCCAAAATTGAGCAGCGTATTGGTGGTACCGCGCCAGCCGCATTTGTGATTCAGCCCGGCAAGAGCAACGTCATTGCGCTCACCCGTCAATTGCCCATCAACACCCACCAGGTGCTTGGGAACGATGAAGAGCGAGATCCCCTTCACACCGGGGATCAAACGCCCTTGCGAATCCGGGATTTTTGCGAGTACCAGGTGAATGATGTTTTCACTCAGCTCGTGTTCGCCAGCTGAGATCCACATCTTGTTGCCGCGCAGCCGATATCGGGGGCCGAGCGGGTCCGCGGTGGCTTGATCCCCATCCGGTGTTGCGCGGGTCACGATATCGGACAGGCTCGATCCGGCCTGCGGTTCGGACAGGCACATCGTCCCCGAAAAACGTCCATTGAATTCGTTCAACGCAAAAACATTCTTCTGGGATTCAGTGCCATGTGCCATCAACAAATTGGCATTGCCTACCGTCAACAGTCCCCCGCCGATGCTGACTGATGCTTTGGAGAAAAATCCGTTCGCCGCTAACTCCAGCACGAACGGCAATTGCATCCCGCCAAGCTCGGCATCCTGGGATGCGCTGAGCAGACCTGAATCTGCGTAGGCCTGGTTAGCCTCATGGGTTGCCCGCGGCAGGATGACTTTTTCGCCATCAAAACGTGGCTCTTCGGTGTCGACGAGTCGATTGAAAGGCGCGAATTTCTCGCGCGCCAACCGCTCACTGAGATCAAGGACCTGATCGAAGGTCTCACGGCTATGATCCGCAAAACGCGGACGATCGGTCAGGCCCTCGACGTCAAGCCAGTCGTACAACAAATAGTCAAGAATCGGGCGCATGGCAGGTTTTTAAAGGACCTCGAAAATCCCGGCAGCGCCCATGCCGCCGCCGATACACATCGTCACGCAAACCTTCTTGGCGCCGCGACGCTTGCCCTCGATCAGCGCGTGGCCG
>RFPW01000292.1 GCA_009925965.1 Betaproteobacteria bacterium | reverse complement strand
CCAGTATTCCGATCTGGAACAGGCTCGAGGCCCGACCAATTACCTTCAGTTGATTGCCCAGAGTGGCACCATGCAGGGATTCACCATGCGCGACTACATGGCCCGGATTCCGGAAGCATTCATGCAACTGGCTGACTGGCATGCCAAGGGCCAGATCCAGTTTCGCGAGCATGTTCTGGATGGCATTGAATCCTTCCCTGCTGCGTATGACCTGGTTTTTGCCGGAGGGAACCACGGCAAGCTGCTGATCTGCCTCGAGCCGCAAGGGGGCGCTGAGCAATGATGGATCAAGCTCTTGGAATCCTCCCCGGGGCGTGGTGGGCTTGGCCTGTTGCACTATTCGCGTACCTGGTTTTTAGACTCTGGTACGACAACTGGGGCGGGCCGCTGAAGCCAGCCGAGATCGACGCATTCCTCGCGCAAATGGATCGGTCACCCACCGCTGGGTACACGGACCCTGCGGTCGTACGGGCCTTTCTAGAGGCCGATGACGGGCGTGAATTCGTCATGAGCAATCTGGTCCGATTGCACCCCGAACCCCAACCGCATCCCGTCAGTGGTCAGCCGACCAAAGCCTTGGTGCTGATGCAGATCTATGTAAAGCGTTTTCTGCGGGTGCTGGTGCGTCATGGCGGCCACCCGTTGCTGGCGATGCGCAAAGTCGGGGGCTATGTGGATGCATGGGCGACTCCGCCTGATCCAGGTTGGACCATCGTGGGCGCGATGCGCTACCGCAGTCGGCGCGACATGATGAAGCTCTCATTGGACTCGGGCCTTAGCGATGCGCATCCCTTCAAGACGGCAGCGACTGCGATGACATTTTCGTTCCCGGCCCAGGTCATCGTGGCATTCGCGCTGCGTCCCCGGATCTGGGTCGCCTTGGTGCTGGCCCTCATGGCTTCGCTCGTTCATTTGTTGAGTCTGATTCGGATCCTTGTCTGAACGTCACCGTCAACGATCGATCAAACCTATGGAAGTAAACGCGCCGCCCTTGACGCTGTTCGGTGCCCCCGTGGGCATGTGGACCGGAAAAATCCGCAGCTACCTGCGCAAGCAAGGGATCCCCTATGTGGAACGCTTTCCGTCGGACCCGGTGTTTGAGCTTGAGGTGATGCCTGCGGTCAAGCGCTTCATCAATCCCGTGATTCGTCTGGCCGATGGAACTCTGGTTCAGGACACCGCCGACATCATTGACCACTTTGAAGCTGCTGGAGGAATCCGGTTCAGTGTGTACCCTCAGACCGCCCTGCAGCGCATTGTCGCGATGGCACTGGATCTTTACGGGGGTGAAGGACTCGTGCGCGCAGCGATGCACTATCGCTGGAGTTATCGTGCTCAGAATGAATCTTTTTTGCGTCATGAATTCGGCCTTTCGTATCGGGCGGTAGGAATGCCGCAGGCGCAAATCGATACACAACTCGATGCCTTCATGGGCTATCTCAATGCCTACCTGCCCAAGTTCGGCATTACCCCAACGACCCAACCCGCAGTTGAAGCCGCTTACGAATCGCTTCTTTCAGCGCTGGATGCGCACTTTCAAAAGGTTCCCTATCTTCTGGGCGGGCTGCCAACGCTCGCCGACTTTGGCTTCATCGCGAATTTC
This sequence comes from Betaproteobacteria bacterium, assembly GCA_009925965.1. Taxonomy (GTDB): domain Bacteria; phylum Pseudomonadota; class Gammaproteobacteria; order Burkholderiales; family Burkholderiaceae_E; genus RFPW01. The sequence goes on along the minus strand of RFPW01000292.1, from coordinate 856 downwards.
TATGCCCACCTTGGGCGGGATCCTTACCCCGCTCAGCAGATGAAGCTCTCAGCGCCCAGCGTTTATCGCTGGACTGAACGCATGATGGCCAGTGACGCTGATATGCCCGAGTTTCCTCAGGCTATGCAGATGCTCTTGCCAGATGACGCGATACCCGAGACCCTCGGGCCAGTTCTGCAATGTATGGCCGCAGACTATTTGCCAGAACTAAGGATGATGGTCCGTTGTACCGACGAGTGGCTGGCCACGCAGCCCCCGATTCCTTCCGGAGCACTAGTGACCAGCAAACCAAGCGCGCGGGTGTTGACCCGTGGGCGTTTCATGCTGCGAGGCACTGAGCTCGAATCGATGGTGGCGCCCTATACGCTCACGCGCTTACAGCGTGTGACGGACACCTTTGCCGGTCTCGGCGAGGTCGAGAGGCGGCGAGTCGAAGATTACTTTTCTTCGCATGGGCTCGCCGATTTGTTGACGCTCACTGCGCACAGGCGGGTTGAGCGAAGAGATTATCTTGAGGTCTGGGGTTGAGCAGATTGGGCGGATTGGACGGTGTCCGGGCCTTCCGTTGCTTGTTTTGTGAATGACTCTTCAATCTGGGCCGCCACCTCGCGTCGAAACCCTAGCGCGAAACCGGCCTCGGCAACGACGAACAACGGCCCTATGGCGAGTCCCCGGATATCGTCCATGAACGCGGGCTTGCGCCCTTCCCAATAATGACCGAGGGCCTGCAAGGCCCATCCCCCGATAAAGATCCCGAGACTCCATCCAAACCAGTGCGACCAATCGAACGCAGCGATTTGCAGACCAAGCCAAAGGGCTAGCGCGTTCAGGAGGGCCGTCGTTAGGCCAAAGCGTA
>RFPW01000291.1 GCA_009925965.1 Betaproteobacteria bacterium | reverse complement strand
TGCGCTCTTCCGATCGAAGTTGTTTCGTGATCAGAAGACCGAACTCGCCGTGCTGATTACGCCTTCATTCATGGATGGTTTCGATGAACCCTCCAAACAGCGAGTCAGTCAGGATCTCGAGCGGGCAGAACAAATCCGGCAGCGCGCCAAGGTCACCCTCGAACGTTACCGGATGCTCGACTAAGCCCATGATTCAACTCCGAATCGAATCCAAGGGGCAGGGACCGCGTGAGGTCGCACTGGCGCAATTTCCCTGTCGTGTCGGACGCGGCGCCGCGAATGATGTCGTGCTCCCGCACTGGCGGGTGGGTCTTTGCCATGCTGAGTTTCATCGCTTCGATGACGGTATCCGATTGCTGGACCAAGGGGCATTCGGCGGTACACGCGTCAACGGCGAGCGCGTCGAAGAGTTCGGTCCTTTAGCGGAATTTGATGAAATCCGGATCGCTGGGTTTTCGCTCCGTTTGGTCGGCGAACTGGATTTGCGTGAACTCGATTCGCAAGCGTCGCAGGTCGTCGAGATTGACCGACTACCCGCTCAACCATCCTCCCCGCCAACCGCCGCACCAACCACCACACCGCCCTCGACGCCAACAGCGCTCGTCTCTCAAGCTCAGCCAGAGATCGCCGCAGCCACCCCACCAACGTCCTCAACCGACCTCTTGCTTCTCGAATAGCAGCGCCGACTTCACAGGGGTTTGATCGAGGCGATTGATTTGCGTCGATACGACGTTCGTCAGCTCTCCGACCATCAACTCCGTGCTCAAGTCGGCACTGTACTGCGCGATTTGTTGGGCAGCACGCATGTACCGCCAGCGAGCCTGAATCAGGATCTGCTCTGGCAACGCGTCCTTGACGAGGCCATTGGGTTGGGACCGCTCGAGCCCTTGCTGGCCGATCCGACGATTACTGAAATCATGGTCAACGCTGCCGATGCGATCTGGGTCGAGCGTGCCGGTCGGCTTGAACAACATGCTGCGCGCTTCACCGATGACGACGCGATTCGGGCAGTGATTGATCGGATCGTAGCGCCGTTGGGACGGCGAATTGACGAGGCGTCGCCGATGGTAGACGCCCGGTTGGCGGACGGATCTCGGGTCAATGCCATCATTCCGCCGCTGGCGGTGCGAGGCCCAGCATTGACGATCCGGCGGTTCTCGACGCGCGTATTGGGGACCGATGATTTGCTTCGATTGGGGAGTGCCTCCGAGGCGATGTTGGAGTTCTTGCGTGTCTGCGTGGCATCGCGTCGCAATCTCATTGTGAGTGGTGGTACAGGTTCAGGAAAAACAACCCTCCTAAATGTTTTATCGAATCTGATCCCGCCGGGCGAGCGATTGATCACGATCGAGGATGCGGCCGAGTTGCGACTGGCCTATCCGCACCTGGTGACGCTCGAAGCGCGGCCTGCAAATCTTGAGGGACGGGGTGCCATCACGATTCGCGACCTCGTCCGAAATGCGCTACGCATGCGTCCCGACCGAATCATTGTCGGTGAGTGTCGCGGCGGCGAGGCACTCGACATGCTCCAAGCGATGAACACAGGGCATGAGGGTTCTCTTACGACGGTCCATGCCAATACCGCGCGCGATGCGCTTTCGCGCCTTGAAATGATGGTGCTGATGGCGGGCATTGATTTGCCGATTGCGGTTGTGCGTGAGCAGATCGCCTCGGCAATCGATTTGGTCGTCCATCAAACCCGAGGCGCTGACGGCGTGCGCCGGATTCAAAGCATTCTGGAAGTCACCGGCAACGAATCGGGGCGCTTGCAGACTCAGGAGATCTTTCGCTACGTCCAACGCAGCCCGGCGGGTGGCGACTCTCGAGGTCGAGTGGGTGGACACTTTGAGGCCTGCGATGCCGTCCCTCAGTTTTATGACGCCCTTTCCCAAGCGGGTTGGGACCTTGATTATGAAGGCTTCGCACGGGTGGTGACGCAATGCCGCTAGGCTGGCTTCCATCCCTGGCTGCGTTTGTTGCCGTAGCGTGTGCGCTGCCCCTCATTGCGCGGTTAGCTCAGTGGGGTGGCCAGTCATGGCGCACGCGGTTCGAGCGCAATGTCGGCAATCGCCTGAGCGAATCCTTCGTGTTTACCGATCCGCGGCGCTTGTTTGTTCTGCAGTGTGTGGTGATGGTTGTCGTCGCGCTTGGGGTCTCATGGTGGCTAGATCTAATCTGGCTCGGGCTTGTTTTCTCGCTTTTAATTGGGTTCGTACCCGGGATGCTACTCAAGCGCATGCGGCAGAAACGCCGTGAGCGATTTCAAGCTCAGTTTCCGGATGCCTTGATGCTTATTGGCTCGAGCCTTCGGGCCGGCGCCAGCCTGGGCTTGGCTCTGTCCGAGGCGGCGACTCAGTTTGGCGCGCCGCTTGGCGAAGAGCTGGGGCTTGTCCTGCGCGAACTGAAGCTCGGCCTGCGGCTGGATGCGGCTTTGGCGCGTCTTGAGCGACGCATTCCGCT